>DASWGX010000433.1:0-7375 GCA_036393455.1 Polyangiaceae bacterium | reverse complement strand
TTTGCGAGCGGCGCGACGTACCGTGCGAAGTGTCGGTGGAGACGCCGATGGCCTGCGGGTACGGCGTGTGCCTCGGCTGTCCGGTTCCGCTGCGCGAGGGTGGCTACGTCTATGCCTGCACTCAGGGGCCGTGCATCGACGCGCGCAAGATCGACTTCAGCCGGGCCGACCACGCGCCGCCGCGCGCGCAGGCCGCCGCGAAGTACCGCACATGACGACGCAGGCGATTCGCATCGGTTCACTGACCCTCAAGAACCCAGTCCTGACGGCGTCGGGCTGTTTCGGATACGGCCTCGAATACGACGACTTCTACGACGTCACGGAGCTCGGCGGCATCTGCACCAAGGGGCTCAGCTTGCACCCTCGCCTCGGCAACCCGCCCGAGCGCATCTGCGAAACGCCCGCGGGCATGTTGAACGCCATCGGGCTCGCCAACGTCGGTGTGGAGGCCTTCTGCACGGAGAAGCTTCCCATACTGCGGGCGCGAGGCGTCACCGTCATTGCCAATATCTTTGCCAGCAGCGTGGACGACTTCGCCGCGATCGCGGCGCGCTTGGAGCGCGACACCGGCGTCCATGCCATCGAGCTCAACCTCTCGTGCCCCAATGTCACCGAGGGCGGCATCGAGTTTGGCCGCGACGCGGAAATGTGCGCACGCGTGACCCGCGCAGTGCGAGAAGTAACGCGCATCCCCGTCTGGGTGAAAGTTACGCCGGAAGCCGGCGACATCGTCGCCGTCGGGCGCGCCTGCGAAGCTGCCGGCGCCGAAGCTCTCACCGCGATCAACACGATTCGCGGCATGTCCGTCGACGTCGAGGGCGCCAGGCTGCGCCTGGCCAATCGAACCGGAGGTTTCAGCGGGCCGGCGCTCAGGCCCATCGCGCTCCGCGTGGTCTGGGAGCTCGTGTCCGCCGTTTCGATTCCGGTGATCGGAATCGGCGGCATCACGACGGTGCGCGACGCCCTGGAGTTCTTGATGGTAGGCGCGAGCGCCGTGCAGGTCGGAACGGCGAACTTCGGTGATCCGTGCGCGGCCAAGAAGGTCGTGGACGGCATCGCCGCATATTGTCTAGAGCGCCAGACCACGGTCGTCGATCTCGTCGGTAAGGCGCGCTGATGAGGTTCGGGGGTTCTCCGGCGCGCACCGGCGGGCTCGGCGCGCTCGCGGCGGCGTTTTTCCTGGTCCTCGTCGCCGGGTGCCGCGAGCAGCCTTCTCGGGCGGTCCTCGACGAGAGCGAGCCGAGCCCGAACGCGAGCATCCTGCCCGCACCCCTGGCGTCCGTGGTCGATCCGCGGCGTCGCGACGCGGGAGCCGATGCCGCGACGGATGCTGGCCCAGAGGGTCCGGTGCACCCCGCCTACGATGAGCCCCTGCCGGGCGAACTTGCGCTCGGTGTCGAGCTGCTCGGAGCGACCCTGAAGGCCGACCTGCGCTGGCCCCTCGGACCGACCGCCAATCGGCGCAGCCCGAGCCTGCTCGATCTCACCATCGAGCTCACGGCCACCGGCCGGGCTCGCCTCGTCGTCAGCTCGGAAACGTTCGTGCTTCCGGCGGGCACGGAGCTTCACGCGCGGCGCGAGCTCTGGGGCGAGCTCTTGCTCTGGCCGGGAGGTTCCGCCTACCGCCTGCTCGCGCCCGGGACGCTGCGCGCCCTGTTCGGCGAGGGACGCGCGGATGCGTTGCCGCTGCTTTCGCCACGCATCGAAGCGGGCGAAGCGGGCGAGCTGCTCGGTTTTCCGACCGAGAGCGTCAAGGTCTCCACCGCGTTCGGCAGCGCCGAGGTCGAGCGAGCGGCGATCCCCGCGCTGACGAGCGGAGGACAGCTCGTCTGCCGCATGTTGCTGGAGCTCGTGGGCGTGGAGCCGGAGAGCCCGGCTTGCGCCGCCGCCGTGCCGCTTCGCGTGAGGTTCGATTGGGCCGCCGGCGGCGCCCTGGTGTTCGAAGTTCGCTCGCTCACGCGGCGCCAGGATCTACCGGAGAGGGCATTTTTGATGCCCCCGAACGGCTCGCGCTTCGAGCCGCAGGCGCTGCCGATCGGGGCGAGCGCGCGCATCCTCGGCAAGCGCGGGCAAGCTTCGAACGGCACCGGCGCGGCGTTGCAAATACAAAACTCGCTCGATACGCTCGCCTATGTCGCCGTGGACGGCGCGCTCTCGGCTTGGCTCGGTCCCTCTCAGACGTTGGCCGTCAACACCGGGCAAGCCGGCCGCGTTCGCGTGGCTTGGTACGATTGGTACGGGGCTCCGCTCGGCTCGCTCGACGGGGTCGTCGCTCCCGGACGCTTGATCCTCGGTACGGCGGAGGCCGGCGCTCCCGAGACGCCGACGCCCTAGGCGCCCCGCGAAAGGGCTCGTGGCGAAGGCCGGCCGAATCAGAGTGTGTAGCCGGCGGCGTAGTCGCGTTCGTCGTAGGTCGTCTCCCCGTAGCCGCGCTCCTGCATCAGACCATGAACGGCGTCGACCGCGACCCCGAGCACTTCGAGACGCGTGCTGAAAGCGTAGTACTCGTCCTCGGGTACGGGCGGCAACGCGCTCAGACGGGCCTCGACCGTCGCGCGGTCTTCGAACAAGAGGTCGAGGTTGGAGCGAGGGCCGCCGTGCTCGGAGTTGCCACAAAGGGCGTCGTACGCCACGCCGAACGGATTGAAGTGCAAGTACACGGGGCGCGCGCAGAGCCGCCAGTCGTGCAGGTTGTTCGAGCCGAGCAGCCAAAAGCCGTCGATCGCGTGGCGAGCCACTTCGCCGAAATAGGCGCCGGTGGCGCGAGCCAGGAGATCGAGCAGGTCGGGCCGCCCGGGCAGCGTCGCCTGCGCCTGCCGCACGTAGTGATCGAGAATCGGGAGTGTCTCCCACCTGAAGTCGAGCGCCGTGCCGAGCGAGCGCGCGACGTACTCCACCGCGGTGCGCGAAAGTTCCAGAATCTCGTCCGGGGCAGACCCCGCCGCGGCGCGACCGTCGAGCATCGCCCGGTCCCGTAGCACTCCGCGCGCCCCGCGCCCTTTTCGGGTCCCAGTTTCGAGCCCGAGCCGCCGAGGTCGCGGGCCCGCTCGGCGGCGCCGCGCGGCTCGGGTCCGCGCCGAGGACCACCTGGAATACTGCGGTAGAGCCGGCTCGATCCGCGGAGGCTTGCCGCGGCGCCGCTTTCGGACGATGCCTCGGTTTTGCCGGTTCACCGTGGCACGCGCTCGTCGTGGTACGCTCCGCAATTCCGATGCGGCTAGGAATCCTCAGCGACATCCACGCCAACTACGAAGCGTTGAGCGCCGTCGTCGAGGCTTTCAAGGCCGAGTCGATCGATGTCTACTACTGCCTCGGCGACACGGTGGGCTATGGCGGGTCGCCGAACGAGTGCGCGGACGTCGTGCGCGAACTGGTCAAGGCCACCATTCTCGGCAACCACGACGCGGCCGTCGCGGGACGGATGGACTACTCGTACTACTACGAGGCCGCGCGACACGCTCTCGACGCGCACGCTCAGATGTTGTCAGAGCAGAACATGGCCTGGCTGCGCGGGTTGCCGTACCAGATCAAGTTGAGCGAGGCGCGCGTCCAGCTGTGTCACGGCTCTCCGGTTCGCCTGGAAGAGTTCGAATACATCTTCGCGCCGGAGCAGGCGCGGGAATGCCTGCCGCTATACGACGAGCTCGGACACATCACGCTCATCGGTCATTCCCATCTCTGCAAGGTGTTCGCCCTCACGGAGGATTCCGTGGAGGAACTGCCGCCAATCGATTTCGATCTGGCCGACGATCACAAATACATCGTCAGCGTGGGCTCCGTGGGACAGCCGCGCGACTACGACAATCGCGCCAGCTACACCGTCTATGACACCGAAAAGAGGCGCTTCGAGTTCAAGCGCGTCGAATACGATATCGAGACCGCGGCGGACAAGGTGCTGCGCGCGAAGCTCGAGAGAAACTTCGCGCATCGGCTGTTCATCGGCGTCTGAACGGCGAGCCGCGCGCCCGCCCTTCTCCGTCAATTCCAGGGATCCCAGCGCCCCGGCCGCGGCCGTGACGACCGCCACGGCGATGTGGCGATCCGCCGGGGTGGGGGGCGCCAGCCGTGCCATTGATCCGCTTCGGCCTTGTGACGACCCGCCATGAATGGCCGCACCCCGAGCAGCCCGGCAATGAAGCCCCCGATGTGAGCGAAGAAGGCCACGCCGCCTCCCTCGGCTCCCAGGCTGCCGACGCCCATGATGAGCTGCCACAGGAACCACTCGCCGACGACGAGCCATGCCGGGAACACCAAGAAGAAAAAGCCGAACAAAACCGTGACCGGTGCTCGCGGGTAGAGCACGAGATAGGCGCCGAGCACCGCGGCAATCGCTCCGGAGGCCCCCACCATCGGAATCGTGCTCCCAGGGTCGGTGCCGAGCTGCGCCATCGCCGCCGCTACCCCGCCGATCAAATAGAATACGGCGTATCGCAGGTGGCCGAGCGCATCCTCGACGTTGTCGCCGAATACGTATAGAAACAGCATGTTCCCGCCGACGTGCGCCCAGCCGCCGTGCATGAACATGCTGCTGAGCACCGTGAATGCCTCGCCCAGGGGGTCGAGCGTGAGGCGCGACGGCACCATGCCGTACCCGGGCACGACCCACGCCGCACCCTGCTGCATGAGCCCGAGCTGCCAGAACCACGCCAGTACGTTCACGGCCAGTAGCGCGTAGTTGACGAAGGGGAAACTCCGCGTGGGGTTGGCATCGCCGATCGGAATCATGGGCCTGGCTGCGCGCTCGCGCGGGCGCTCAATCTAGTGCCAAAGCGTCGGCGCCGCGACCCAGCGACCCCGCGCTCCCTGCGACAGAGCGCCGCGAGGCGGTCCGTCCCGCGGCGAGAAGCCACCGACGGCGCGGCCGAATCCTTCCACGAAAACGGCGTGCTAACGTGGGCGCCCTGCATGCTTCGAGTCCGGCTTCGTGCATTTTTCGCGGGCGGCCTGGCCGCCATCGCCGCCGCCTGCGGCGGGCCTCAGTTCGACGGCCACGTATTCCGCGGTGACGAGGTCGCGTTTCGCGTGGGACCAGTGCCGGAAACGTGGCGCCGCATCGACGTCTCGACGGCCGAGCTCGCGTTTCGCGACGACAGCACGAAAGTCACTGTGGCGGTGAACGCGCGCTGCGGCGTCGATGGCGACGACGTTCCGCTGCAGGCGTTGACGCACCACTTGTTCCTCCACTTCAACGACCGCCGCGTGGAAAGCCAGGAAGAGCTGATGCTGGACGATCGCGCCGCGCTGCGGACGGAACTTCTGGCCGACCTCGACGGCGTGCGCAAATACTACGTCGTGTACGTGCTGAAGAAGGACGGCTGCGTCTACGACTTTCTGAGCATCGCGGACCTCGAAGCGACCAATCCGGCCCCCTTCGATCGGTTCGTGCACGGCTTTTCGACGGTGCGATCATGAGGCCGCCATGGTGACGCGGTGGAACAGCGACGATGGCGCGCCGCCTTCGGGTAGGCCGAGCTTTCTGCCGCCGCCCGAGCCGAGAACCGTCGAGCACGCGAAGGCGCGCGCGCTCGGCCTCTTGGAGCACCTCGGCGTTATCAGCCGCATGACCGCCGGCACGTTGCGCGCCGGGTTCAAGCGGCCCTTCGAAGGGCGCTCCATCCTGCATCAGCTCGAGGCGCTGGGCGTCGCGTCGCTCGGCATCGTGGTGGTGACGAGCGTGTTCATCGGCATGGTGATGGCCGTGCAATTCGCGTTCGGCCTGCGCAAGTTCGGCGGCATGGAGTACACGGGCCGCGTCGTGGCGCTGAGCTTCGCCCGCGAGCTCGCTCCCACCTTGACCGCCGTGATCGTGGGCGGGCGCATCGGCGCGGGCATGGCCGCCGAAGTGGGGTCCATGGCCGTCACCGAGCAGATCGACGCGGTCCGGGCGCTCGGCGCCGACCCGCTGAAAAAGCTGGTGTGGCCGCGGCTCGTCGCGTCGGTGATCGTGATGCCTATCCTCGCCGCCTTCGCGCTCTTGCTCGGGTTCAGCGGCGCCATGCTGATCACCGACTGGCAATTCAACATCCCCTCGAGTTTCTTCCTGCGCAGCGCGCTTTCGACCATCACGATGATGGACTTCGTCAGCGGCATGTTCAAAACGCCGTTCTTCGGTGCGATCATCGCGCTGGTGGGCTGTCACTTCGGGATGAACACCACCGGCGGGACGGCGGGCGTCGGCAATAGCACGACGCGCACCGTCGTCGTCATTTCGATCACCATCTTGATCGCCGACTTCTTTTTGACCAAGCTTGCAATCGGCCTGTGGCCCTCGCCTTGAAGCGTTGTTTTTCTCCATGTCCTTCGACCGCGAAGCTGCCGAACGCGCCGTACACGACCTGCTCACGGCGCTCGGTCACCCACCGTCTGGAAACGCCGAGCTCGACCGCACCGCGGAACGCGTCGTGGCCGCGCTGCACGAAGACCTTCTGTCGGGACACGGCGTCGACGCGCTCTCTCTCATCGAGCACGGCTCGAGCGAGCGCCCGCCGCGAGACGAGCGCGACGTCGTGTGGGTCCGCGGGCTCACGACCGCATGCGTCTGTCCCCATCACCTGACCCCGGCGTGGGGCAGCGCTGACGTCGCCTACGCGCCCGGGGCGCGCCTGCTCGGCCTCGGCACGATCGCGGAGCTCGTCGACGCCTACGCGCGGCGCCTCACGTTTCAGGAAGCCATCGGCGACTCGGTGACCGCGGCCTTGATGCAGTTCGCGCGGGCCGAGGGCGCCTTTTGCCGGCTTCGGTTGCGGCACGGCTGTCTGTGCGCGCGGGGTGCGCGGCAAGCCCACGCCGAGGTCGAAACCATTTCCGCGCGCGGAACCCTGGCGTATCTCGCGGACGGCCAGAACGCGCCGGAGCGACGGTGACGCTCGTCGCCTTGAGCGGGTCGAGCCGCGGAATCGGCCGAGCTACTGCCCTGGCGCTCGCCGAGCGGGGCGCCGCGCTGGCTTTGCTCGCGCGGCCCTCGCCGGAACAGCGAGAGCTCGAGGCTCGTCTCGAGCGAGCGAATGTTCGCTTCACCACGTTCGCGTGCGACCTTGAGGACCCGGAGAGCACGCTGACCGCGTGTCACGGCATCGTGGAGCGCTGCGGCACGCCCGGAGCGGTAATCGCCAACGCGGGTGCCATCGAGCGAGCGCTCGTGGTCGAGACGTCGCCGGAAAGTTTCCAGCGTCAGCTCGCGGTGAACCTCACGGCGCCGTTCCTGATGGCGAAAGCCTTCTTGCCGTCGATGCTCTCGGCCGGGCGCGGCCGTTTGGTGTTCCTCGGCAGCATCTCTTCGACGCTGGGAACGGCGGGCGCCGCCGCGTATTGCGCGAGCAAGTGGGGCCTCGTCGGTTTCATGAAAAGTCTCGCCGAAGAGCTCAGGGACACCGGT
>DASWGX010000432.1:0-2122 GCA_036393455.1 Polyangiaceae bacterium | reverse complement strand
GAGCCGGAGTTGCGCGCCGCGCTGAAGGCGTGCCTCGACTGATCGGTTCCTTACGTCGTGCCGTCGCCCGCAGTGGACGGCGCTTCGAAGCCGTCGCACGCGATGACCGGCAGCGGCGGGTACTTGCGGTAACGAGCGTCCGCGGCGGAGCGTCGGCACATCCAGAACGTACTCCGCTTCACCGAGGTGACCTTGCGAGCGTGGCGGCACTCTGCGCAAAGGCCGACGCCCGCGAGCTCGGGTGCAGAGCTCGTTTCTGAGCTCACGCGAGCGCCGGCAGCGGTAGCCGGAAACGCTCCAGGAGACGTCGAATTCTGCGCATCGGACCAAAGCCTCCGGCGCACTCGACCTTGGCGCGCACGAGGCGCCGACCGATGTGCGTCGATGTGCGTCAAGCCACTACACGAAATCCGCAGAGGTGGCAAGTTTCGTCACGTGACCAGTCGCGCTAGGACTCCCCGTATGGACCGCCGCCGAGCGGCGTACGCCGGCCTGCTGCTGTCGCTATGCTTCGGCTGCCAGCGCGAGAATAGTGCCGAGCCGCTGCCGGTTTTGGGCGGCGTTGAGGCCTTCGAGCTCCGTGACCAGGCGAATCGGCCCGTCACCGAAAGGACGTTGACGGGCAGCGCGTGGGTCGCCTCCTTCATCTTCACGCGCTGTCCCAGCGTTTGCCCATCCATCACGCGCGGGGTGCGCGAGCTACAGAGCGAGGCCCGGCACCGAGCGCTCGAGCTTCGTTTCGCGAGCTTCAGCGTCGACTCCGACTACGATACGCCGCAGGTGCTGGGAGCGTATGCCGAGCGCCACGACGCAGACCTCGAGAACTGGTTCTTTCTAACCGGCGACCCGGCGCAGATTCACCGACTTGCCGAGGGCGCGTTCAAGCTGGCCGTCGAGGGTCGCGCGACGCCGGGGGTCGAGCATCTCGGCATCACCCATGGTTCGCGCCTGGTGCTCGTGGACGCAAAGCTCGGGATTCGCGGCTACTACGGTTACGACTCCCCGGCGGAACGGGAGCGGCTCCTCGGCGACGCGGAACGGCTCGCGGCCGAGCGCTGAGCGGGCATCGTGTCCCGGCTAAGCTCATCACTCGTCGAGGGCTCGCTTCGAGGATTCAAGCTCGTGAAGGACGGCGTCGGTCGTGTCGCGGCACAGGGTGACGTGGCCGAGCTTCCTACCGGCGCGCGGAGCTTTGCCGTAGTCGTACAGGTGCGCGCCGTCGACCTCGAGCAAGCGCGCGCGCTCCGGCATCGTTCCGATCAAGTTCAACATACCCGCCGGACGCGGCACGCGCGTCGACCCGAGAGGAAAGCCGAGGATCGCGCGCAGGTGGTTTTCGAACTGGCTCGTTTCCGCCCCTTCGATGGTGAGGTGGCCGGAGTTGTGTACGCGCGGAGCGAACTCGTTGGCGAGCAGACGCCCTCCCACATCGAAGAGCTCGAGCGTCAGGACGCCGACGTAGTCGAACCGCGCCAGCAGCCGCGCCGCGTAGTCCGCGGCGACGCTCTGAAGCTCCGCCGTCAGCCGCGGCGCCGGGGTAACACTGAAAGAGAGGATTCCACCCGCGTGGTGGTTCTCGATCAAGGGGTACGTGCGCGTCTCGCCGTTGCGGCCTCGCACCGCGATGATGCTGAGCTCCCGTTCGAACGCCACCAGTTGCTCGACGATGAAACCATGCTCGGCCGCGCTCGAGCCGGCGCGTTCCCAGGCCTGCCGAGAGCGTGCCGGTGCATCGATCGCGCTCTGTCCCTTGCCGTCGTATCCCTGTCGGCGCGCCTTGAGCACCGCGGGGGTACCGATGCGTTCGAGCGCCCGATCCAGCTCTTCCGGCGAAGCGACGGCTTCGAAGCGCGGCGTCTCGATGCCGAGCTCGACGAAGCACGTCTTCTCCAGCAAGCGATCCTGAGCGACCTCGAGCGCCTCCGGGGGTGGAAGGAACATGACGTTGCGCGCGAGCTCGCGAGCGGCCGCCACCGGGACGTTCTCGAACTCGAACGTGACGACGTCGCAGTCACGAGCGGCTGCCATGGCCTCGGCGCTCGTGTACTCCGCGCGAATCAGTTCCGCTATCGCGCCCGCCGACGCGCTGGCGTCCGGGTCCACGAAGCGAAATGCGAGTCCG
>DASWGX010000431.1:0-3376 GCA_036393455.1 Polyangiaceae bacterium | reverse complement strand
CCGGTTCGGCGCTCGCGTGGCGCTCGCAAAAGCCGCGCGGTCGATAGACGGTTTCGTCGAGCGACTCGAGGAAGCTCCCCACCGTTTCGAGCAATCGGCGCGACCCGCCGAACACGTCGCGTGAAGTGACGATGCGGGCGTCGAAGTCCTGCCCGCGATCGCGGAAGAGGCCGACGCGCGTGAACAAGCAAGGCAGGTTCATGGCCATCGCCTCGTTGCAAACGAGGCTGTTGCCTTCGTAACGGCTGAGGTGGACGAAGGCGCGCGCGACCCGCAATCGATCGGGCACCTCTTCCGAGCGGCAGGCGAGCGCTTCGAAGCGCAGGCGGGGGAACGCTCGCGCGAGCCTCGGGAACAGGCGACTGCCCTTGTGCGGAGCCCGTGCGTCGTGCAGCACCAGGCGCGACGCGGCATTTTCCAGTCTGGCGTCGAAGCGCGAGAGATCGATGGGGTGGTAGACGACGTGCGACGCTCCGTTGCCGTGAAGCCGCTGGAACGCCTCGGCGATCCAGCGCGCGCAGGCGACCCAGAGGGTACGCGGACGGCGCGCCGCCCGGCGCTGGCGCAAGGCGAGCCCGACGTCGGTCAGCGAGCGCGTCGCGAGCGCCTTGATTGCCGCGACGCCGTGTTGAAAGCCGATCACGGGTATATCGGGCTCCCAGTGGAGGACGTGGTGGTTGTCGCAGACCACGAGGAGCTCGTCGCGGCGAACGCGAGCCTCGTCGCGCGTCTCCGGCGTCATGAAGACGACGTCCTCGAAGCAGAGTGCAAGCCCTCGGGCGAAGGCTTCGACGCCGCCCGTCGCCTGGCGCGGGTCGCGCGCGGAGTAGTGGACAATCGTTCGAGCGATACGCGAAGCCATGTGCTATGAGGCGGCGGCGAGTATGAAAGCACGAGCTGCTCGTCCGCCCGAAGGGAAAACAGCGTGCTAGCGCGCGACCTCGGCGCTTGGCTCCGGCGCCTGCGCGGCAGACCGCGCCAGATTGCCGAGCTCGACGTACCGATGCTTCGCATGGGTAGCGACTACGGCGGTTACTGCGTGTGTCCGACGGGCCTCGACCACGGCAGCGTCGTCTATTCGTTCGGGATCGGCGAAGACGTCTCCTTCGATCTCGCGATGATCGAGCGCTTCGGTGTGACGGTGCACGCCTTCGATCCGACGCCTCGCTCGATCGAGTGGGTCAGCAGGCAGAGTCTGCCCGCGGAGTTCACCCTCCACCCCTGGGGAGTTGCGAGCTTCGACGGCACCGCACGCTTCACGCCTCCGAAAAACCCGGCGCACGTATCGCACCGGCTCTCCGAAGCGGCCGAGGGCGCTCGGGGGTTCGAAGCACCCGTCAAACGGCTCGGCACCATCATGCGGGAGCTCGGTCACGATCGGGTGGACGTCTTGAAGCTCGACGTCGAAGGCGCGGAATACGCGCTGCTCGAAGAGCTCTGGCAAACGCCGGCCGTCGGGCAGCTCTTGCTCGAGTTTCACCATCACCTTCCCGGCATCCCCCTCGCGAGGACCGAGGCTGCCATCGATGCGTTGATGCACGCGGGCTTCGAGCTCTTTCACGTTTCGGACACGGCGCACGAGTTCTCGTTCTTGCGGCGCGGGGCGCCGGCGCGCGCAGCGGCCTTCGCCGGCGCGTGACGCGGGAGCGCAGCGGCGGCTATCCGCCGGGCTCGAGCTCCGCCTCGATCAGCGTCATCAAACGTCCGACGCGCGCTGGCCAGCTGTTTTCGCGCGCGAGCGCGAGCCGGCGCTCGCGCGCTCCGGCGTCGCTGTCGCCGAGGGCGCGCTCGCACGCGGCGACGAAGTCTTCCGCGTCGCGCGCCACTTCCACGGCGTCGAAGTAGTCTTCGAGCGCGGGAAGGGCGGAGATCACGAGCGGCCTTCCGGTCGCCAAGAGCTCGAAGAACTTGATGGGAAAAACGCTGCGCGTGTACGCGTTGATGCGGTAAGGAATCACCGCGACGTCGAAACCGGCCGCGTAGCGCGGCAGCAGCGAGTAGTCGCGGTGCCCGAGCAAGTGGACGTTCGGCAGCGCGCGCAGCCGCGACACGTCCGTCGCTGGATCGGCGGTTCCGACCGGACCTATCAAGACGATGCTGAAGCCCGGGCGCGCGCGGGCGAGCGCCTCGAGCCAGTCGAGGTCGAGCTTGTAGTTGCTGACGGCGCCGACGAAGCCGATGATCGGCCGCGGCAGGTTGCGGATGTCCGCGGGCGGCTCGGTGCCGGCCGCCGTCGCCGTTTCGAAGTGAGCGGCATCGCCGACGTTGTGCACCAGGTGACAGCGCCCCGGCGCAAGCTCGCTCTTCGCCTCGAAAAGCGAGCGCGAGGTGCAAAAGACGAGATCCGCGGCGGCGCACAGCGCGCGTTCCCGTTCGGCGATCCATGTCGCGCTGTCGCGGAACGCCGGGAACGCGCTGTACTCGTCCACGCAGTCGTAGACGAGCAACCGGTGAGGCAGCGCTCCCGGAAGGCTGCCGTAGCCGGGATGATAGACCCAGATGATCGCGTCCTCGACGCCTTCGCTCTCGAGCAGACGCCCCACGGCGCGCACGCGGGCGTCGAAGTGAGCGTGCACGCGCACCTGGTGGCCGTGGGGAAACAACGACGCCACGTGCGGCGCCCACGCCTTCACGACCTCGACGGCTCCGTTTCTGGTTACGGCGGGCCGGCGCAAGGACGGCGCCTTTCGCTGCCCCAGCTGCCGCAGCCACAGGCCCGGCGCGCCCTGAGCGCCGAAGTCCACGTAGAGCACGCGATGCTGCTCTCCGAGCCGGCTCATGATGTGCTGCTTGTTCGTCCACAGCGGATCGTCCCAGCGTTGGGACGAGAAGCAGACGATCGTGCGTCGCGCCGGCATCGGCGTTTCAGCCTCCCGGGCTTCTCGCCCCGCCTTGTGGCTTCACCAACACCACGCACTGGGCGAGCACGGGATAGGAGCCGATCAGGTAGTCGCCGAGGTTTGCCATCACGCGCTTGTGATCGAACTCGTCGAAGCCGTAAAGCTCGCTCTTTTCCCCCGTTTCGAGCTGAAAGGGCGCGAGACCCGCGAGCCACGCCAGGCTCACGTTCTTGCCGTAGACGTTGTCGGACCGGTCGGAGAACGGAACGGTATCGAGGAACAGATCGGTGGTCATGACGAAACGACCGCCCGGGCGCAAGCTCCGGTAGACGGCGCGACACGCTTGCTCGATTTCTTCGGCGGGCAGGTGCTCGAGCACACTGATGGCGAACGCGCGATCGTAGGCCTCCGGCTCGAGCTCGGCGCCGGTGACGGTGGTGTTTCTGAGCTCCACGGAAGTTCCGAGCGCGCGGTTCAGCCTGCGGAAGGTGGCCGCGTCGCAGGGCCAACCCCGGCCGCGGGCTTCCATGCCGGGG
>DASWGX010000430.1:0-5025 GCA_036393455.1 Polyangiaceae bacterium | reverse complement strand
CGACCACCGGCAAAAGCCGCCGGCGTGCTAGACGGACGGGGATGTTGATCGTCGTGATGGGCGTCACGGCCTCGGGCAAAACCACGCTCGGGCGCCGCCTGGCGGAGCGTATCGGCGTTCCGTTCTTCGACGCCGACGACTTTCACCCGCCGGCAAACCGCGCCAAGATGGCCCGGAACATTCCGCTCGACGATCGCGATCGCCGGCCGTGGCTCGAGCAGATGGCCGAGCTCGGCCCGGAGTGGGAGCGCAGCGGCGGGGCCGTGCTCGCCTGTTCCGCTCTCAAGCAATCGTACCGGGAGCTGCTGCTCCGGCGCGTCGACCACCCGAGCGTGGTCTACCTCCGGATCGAGCGCGCCGAGGTCTTGCCGCGGCTCGAGGAGCGTCGCGGCCGGCACGCGATCGTGTCGGACTACACCCGAATCATCGACGGGCAGTTCCGGGATCTGGAAGAGCCTGCGGACGCCATCCGCGTTCGTGCCACGCTCGAGCCCGAAAAACTGGTCGAGCGGACCTTGCGCCTGCTCGTGCGCGCGGGCTTCCGCGACCGGGGCCGCCTTTACTTCGGCGAGGGGAGCCCGAGCGCCGTCATCGACGCGGCGCGCGGCGAAGAGCTCGTCCTTTCGCTGCTCGAATCCCTCGGACCGATGCGGCGCGTGCTCATCGTGCCGCCCGACTACACGCGCCGCGACTCGGGCGCGGGCGAGCTCAGCGCGCTCCTGTACCGTCAGCTCTCGAGTCGAGCCGAGGTTTCCGTGCTGCCGGCGCTCGGAGGCCACACCGCGATGACGCCGGCCGAGATGGCGCGCATGTTCCGGGGTATCCCCCAGGAGCGTTTCCTATCCCACGACTGGCGCAACGGCCTGACCTTGCTCGGAGAAGTGCCAGCGGCGTTCATCGACGAGGTGAGCGAAGGCCGGCTCGGCTATTCGATCCCGTGCGAGCTCGATCAAGAGCTCGCGAAGCCCGAGTGGGACCGCATCATCTCGGTCGGACAGCTGGTCCCGCACGAAGTCGCGGGCACGGCGGGGCACGTCAAGAACGTTTTCATCGGTGCCGGCGGCAAACGAGCGATCGACCGCACCCATTTTCTCGGTGCCGTTTGCGGCATGGAAGCGGCGATGGGCGAGCTCACCTCGCCGGTCAGGGACGTGCTCGGCTACATGGCTTCCGAGCTCGGGCGTTCCCTGCCGATCACGCACCTCATGACCGTCCGCGCGCGCGACGAGACGGGCACGCTCCGCACGCGCTTCCTGGTCGCCGGGGACGGCGACGCTCCGTATCGCGCCGGAGCGCCCATCGCGCGTGCCTGCAACGTCGAGCGCGTTTCGGCGCCCGCGCGCAAGGTCGTCGTCTACCTCGATCCGGAAAAATTTCGTTCGACCTGGCTCGGCAACAAGGCCATCTACCGGACCAGACTCGCCGTCGCCGACGGCGGCGAGATCCTGGTGCTCGCGCCGGGCATCCGCCGCTTCGGCGAGGACGCCGGCATCGACGCGTTGATACGGCGGCACGGTTACCATGGCACGCCGGCGACGCTCGAAGCCGTGGAGCGCGACCCCGAGCTCTCGCAGTCGCTCTCGGCGGCCGCGCATTTGATCCATGGCTCGTCGGAGGGAAGGTTTCGCATCCGCTACGCACCGGGTTTACTCTCACGCGAAGAAATCGAAGGCGTCGGTTACGAGTACGCCGACCTTGCGAGCGAGCTCGCTCGCAACTCCCCGGAGCGCCTGCGTCCGGGCGTGAATCGGCTATCAAACGGAGAGGAGGTGCTCTTCGTCGACGACCCGGGGCTCGGGCTCTGGACTCTCGACGCCCGTGGAGGCGGCCCTTGAGCCCGCGCTCGCGAAAACGATTCGACGCCGATTGGCGATTCTTCAAGGGTGAGGCATCGCGAGCCGAGCGCCCGGACTTCGACGACCGCGCCTTTCGCCGCGTGTGCCTGCCGCACGACTTCAGCATCGAGGGGCCCTTCGATCCCGAAGCGCCGGGGGGCGGCTCGCAGGCGTTCGCACCGGCCGGCGTGGGCTGGTACAGAAAGCGCTTCGAGCTCGCGCCCGACCCGCGTGCCTGCGCCTGGGTAGAATTCGACGGCGCGTACCATCGGAGCCGCGTGTGGCTCAACGGAGTCGAGCTCGACGAGCACCACTACGGCTACACGGGGTTTCACGTCGAGCTCGGCTCCTACTTGCGCGCGGGAGAGAATCTGCTCGCCGTGCGAGTGGACAACTCGAACGTCCCCAACTGTCGCTGGTACACGGGGTCGGGGATCTATCGGCACGTGTGGCTGGTCCGCGCCGGCACGCTGCGCGTGCCCTGGGGCGGCGTCTCCGTGACGACGCCCGAGGTTTCCGCCTCTCGCGCCGTCGTGATCGTCGAGACCGAGGTCGAGGACACCGTCGCGGAGCGAGAGTTCGTCCTCGAAACGACGCTGCTCGCGCCGGACGGCCGCGCCGTGGCGACCGAGCGAACCGGTGGAGTCGCCACGGACGGTGCGCGCGTCACGCAGCGCTTCGAGCTCTCGCAGCCGGCGCTCTGGTCCCTCGAGCACACCAACCTCTACCGGGCGCGGAGCGTGCTCTTGGCCGGCGCCGAGCCGAGCGACGAGGTCACGACGCGGTTCGGCGTGCGCTCGGCGCGCTTCGACCCCCAGGCTGGTTTTTTGCTGAACGGGGAGCCGACGAAGCTCAAG
The DNA here is from genome assembly GCA_036393455.1 of Polyangiaceae bacterium. GTDB lineage: Bacteria > Myxococcota_A > Polyangia > Polyangiales > Polyangiaceae > DASWGX01. Next base: position 2,333 of record DASWGX010000430.1, on the reverse strand, counting down.
GGCGTGTGCCTGCACCATGACGCGGGCGCCGTGGGCGCCGCGGTGCCGGACCGTGTGCTCGCGCGACGCCTCGCGCTCTTGAAGGAAATCGGCTGCAACGCCATTCGCACCGCGCATAACCCGCCGGGGCCCGAGCTCTTGGACCTCTGCGACGACATGGGCTTCGTCGTCGTCGACGAAGCTTTCGACAAGTGGCGCGGGCGACCGGAAGAAGCGTGGTGGATGAAGTCCGAGAGCTTCGACGCTCATTGGCGAGAGGACCTCCGCTTCATGCTGCAGCGGGATCGCAATCATCCGAGCGTCGTCCTGTGGAGCGTCGGCAATGAAACCGGCGAACCCGGCAGCGAGGAGCTCGACGCGACGCTCGGCGAGCTGGTGGAATTCGTGCATCGGGAGGAGCCGTCGCGTCCCGTGACCTGCGCACTCATACTGCCGCACGCGGACAGCGTGCCGGGCAACGTCGAACGCGTGCTACAGAGCGGCCGGCGCATGGACGTGGTGGGCCTCAACTATCAAGAGCCGATCGTGTCGCAGCTGCACGAGGCGGCGCCGGACCTGTGCCTGCTCTGCACCGAATCCTTCCGCTACTTCGGCAACTCCGAGACGCTTCGCACTGGTTTCGATCCCAAAAACCCGTGGTGGGACACGGCGGAGCGCGCCTTCGTCGCGGGACAGTTCGTGTGGGCCGGTTTCGACTACCTCGGCGAATCGCAGCGCTGGCCGCTGCGCGGCTTTCCGTGCGGCATCTTCGACGCCTGCGGCTTTCTGAAACCGGACGGCTGGTTTCAGCGCAGCGTCTGGAGCGCGGAACCCGTGGTGCGCATCGCGGTCTACGACGAAGCCCGCGGCTCCGGCGAGGCAGCAAGCTCTTGGGGCGCTCCACACCTGGTCGAGCACTGGAACTTCGAGCGGTACCGCGGCGAGCTGCTGCGGCTGCAAACTCAGACCAACTGCGAAACGGTGGAGCTCGTCGTGAACGGCGCCTCGCACGGCATTCGGCGCGCCGCGGATTCCCCGAACCGCGCGGTGATCTGGTACGTCCCCTTTCAGCCGGGCACGCTCGAGGCCGTCGGCAGAAACGGCGAACGCGTCGTTGCTCGACACTCGCTGAAGACCACGGGCCCCGCGACCCGCATCGACCTTCACGCCGATCGCGTCGAGCTCGCCGCGGACGAGCTCGACATCGCCCACGTCGTCGCTTCGCTCGAGGACGCCGAAGGGCTGCGCGTGCCCGATTCCGATCGCGCGCTTCATTTCGAGCTCTCGGGGCCGGGCTCCATTGCCGGTCTCGACAACGGCGACCTGACCTGCGACGAGCCGTACCAGGGCACCACGCGGACGACGCGGAGTGGACGCTGCCTCGCCATCCTGCGAGCCGGCGGCAAGGCGGGAACCGTCACGTTGCGCGTCGCCGCCGAGGGCGTCCCAACGGCGATACTCCGCTTGAGCGTCGGCGTTTGACGGGGATCCTGTCCGGCGCAAATAACCGGAGTGTCAGCGTTCAATCTCTGACAACGTCCATCGATCTCGCCGAGGAGCGCTTCGCTCCGCTGAAACGCCGGACCGTGCGGACAGGGGCGCGTCGCGCGGGAAAACGCCGCAACGAAAGCACCGGCTTGCGTCTTCGTATGACCATGGCAAACAATGCCGTCGATGCACCGGCCCTTGCTCAGCAGCGTCAGCGCCGCGCTCGCTACGTCCGCGGCGGCCCTCGTCTTCGCCGCGTGCAGCGCGAACCGCAATCACGATGAGCGGCAGCTCGAAGCCGAGCGACGGGGGCAGAGCGGGCAACCGCCTTGCTACACGTGCGAAACGGAGACGATTCCGCCGCCCTTGCCGGCGGATCTGTGCGCCCTGGCGACGGAGGGGCTCGAGTTCATGCAGCCGGCGATTTGGGACTTCGACGGCGGCGTCGCTCGGTACATGTACTCGTACCAAGACGAAACGTCCCGTTACATCGAGCCCACGGGTTGGGAGCCCGACGCCATCGGGGGCAGCTCTCCCTGTGATCCTCCCGAAAACTCCTTCGCCTTCAACTGGAGGGGTGGACCGTTCTTGAATTGGGGCGGCGGTATCGGCATCGGGATTTTCCAGCGCCTGAGCCAGTGCGCCAACAACAGCGGGAGCATCGCAACCTGCATGGTACCCGCGGACGGCGTGAGCTCGGCGTGCGAAACCGGTTTCGACCCGAACCTCTGCCCCGAGCTGAGCCAGGAATTTCCTCAGTTTGCCTTCGATCTGAGCGGGTGGGAGGGCATCAGCTTTTGGGCGCGCATGGGGCTCGACAGCCAGCCGGGCTTTCGCATCAACATCGGGGACAAGCACACGGACGA
>DASWGX010000429.1:0-11113 GCA_036393455.1 Polyangiaceae bacterium | reverse complement strand
CGTCGAGCCCGCGGTCGACGCGCGCCTGACGCTCGATCGCCGCTTCTTCGATCATCCTCTGAGGAATACCGTCGGCGACGGCGCGAGCCATGCCGCCGCGCGCCTCGATTTCGTCGATGAGGGCGCGGGCTCGCGCGCCGAGCTCGCGCGTGAGCGCCTCGACGTAGTAGGAGCCGCCGAGCGGGTCGATGACGTCCGCGACGCCGGTCTCGTGACGGAGGATGAGCTGCGTGTTGCGGGCCACGCGGGCGGCGTGATCGCTCGGCAGAGCGAGCGCCTCGTCGTAGGCGTTGGTGTGGAGACTCTGCGTCCCGCCGAGCACGGCGGCGAGCGCCTCGTACGCCGTGCGCACGACGTTGTTGTGAGGCTGCTGGGCCGTCAGGCTCACGCCCGAGGTCTGGCAATGGACGCGCAACAACAGCGAACGCGGGTTTTTTGGCGCGAAACGCGCGGCGAGCAGGCTGGCCCAGAGCTCGCGCGCCGCGCGGAGCTTGGCGACCTCCGCGAAGAAGCTCATGCCGACCGCGAAGAAGAAGCTCAGCCGCGGCGCGAAATCGTCGATCGAGAGCCCGCGCTCGAGCGCGGTTCGCACGTACTGAAGGCCGTCCGCGAGGGTCAGCGCCAGTTCTTGTTCCACCCGGGCGCCGGCCTCGTGCATGTGATAGCCGGAGATCGAAATCGAATTGAAGCGCGGCATGCGCCGGCTCGCGTATTCGATGACGTCGGCGACGATGCGCATCGAGGGCGCCGGCGGATAGATGTACGTGTTGCGGACCATGAACTCTTTGAGGATGTCGTTCTGAATCGTGCCGCGGAGCGCCTCCGGCGCGACGCCTTGCTCCTCGGCGGCCACGATGAAGGCCGCCAGTACCGGCAGCACGGCGCCGTTCATGGTCATCGACACGCTGACCTGGTCGAGCGGGATGCCCTCGAACAAGAGCTTCATGTCCTCCACGGAATCGACGGCAACGCCGGCTTTGCCGACGTCGCCCGTCACGCGCGGGTCGTCGCTGTCGTAGCCGCGGTGCGTCGCCAGATCGAAGGCAACGCTGAGGCCGCGCTGGCCGCCGGCGAGCGCGCGCCGATAGAAGGCGTTCGATTCCTCGGCGGTCGAGAAACCCGCGTATTGGCGAATCGTCCAGGGGCGTCCGAGATACATGCTGGCGTAAGGGCCGCGCCGGTAAGGAAACTCGCCGGGCACATCCGCGCGCTCTTCGGGTAGATCGTCCGGGAAAAAGATGGGCCGCATTCCGAGCGGCCCCGTGCCGTCGCTCATGGCGCGGCCGCCAGCGGCGAGCTCCGCTATCGCGGCCTCTTGCCAGCGCTCCCGCGCCGAGCGTTCGTCGCCGCGGCTCATCGGTATCTGGCCCCGAGGGCGCCCGGGCTCGAGCGCGGGCTCACGCGCCGCCTCGTTCCTTGCGCTGGTGCAGGATGCGCTTCAGAGCCTCGGCGGCGGCGCGAGCCAGACGGTCCGCGGCGCGGGTCGCCTCGGTACTTTCCTCGAACCCGCCCACGAGCCCGACCAGCGCGGCTCTTCCGGCCACTCTGACGGGCACCACGTAAAGCTCGGCGCGCGCCCCGGCAGGGAGCACGGTCTGCAGCGCGGCGTGCGCGGCCGTGTGGGGCAGAGGCCCGAAGTAGTAACCGGCATCGATGGCGGCGGCGGCGATGCTGTGAACATGGGCGTCGAGGGCCAGACGCCGCACGCGCTCCTCGGAAACTTCGAGCCCGCTCGCGCTCCGCCCCTGAAACCCACTGGACCGCACTGCGAATACGATGGAGGTTCCGAGCACCCCCAGACCTTCGGCGAGCAAATCGGCGATGCTGCCGGGACTTTCGATCTCGTTGAAGCGGTTTTCGATTTTCGAAAGGCGCCGCGAGCGCTCCTCCAACGTGGGCGCGCCATCAGAGCGCGCGGCGCGGCGCACGAGCGGGATGGGCGGGGCGCTGCCCTCGGCGGGCAGCGAGCTCCGGCCGGCGCGCGGTGGCTCGGTGACGCGAACGCGCTCGCGCGGCGAGGTCGAGTCGCGGTGCTCGGCGGCCGTCCCGAACGCCGGCGTGCGCTCGTGCTCGATCCCGGCGAATTCCGCGGCGCCGCGAGCCGCCTCGAGCGCCGCCACCAAGGCGCCGTAGGGAGCCCGTCGCACATGGACCGGGGCGTCGAGGTGATATTGAAACTCAGCGACGAGATGAGCATCGGTAGGGTCCACGCAGACCAGGTCGACGCTTCCCGTCTTGGGATCGGTCCCGACGGGAAGCGCCAGGAAACCGTCGCAAAGGCCCGTCGGCAAGCGGGCCAACGATTCGGTCTCTGCCTCGAAAGCGCGCAGCTCGGGGGCGCCCAAGGTAGAAAACTGAAGCTCGAGCCAGCCGCGGAGCTCGGGGCGCCGCTCCAGCAGCACAGCGAGCAGTGAGCGCCGCTCGGCAACGGCGGCAAAGAGCGCCTGGTCGAGCTCTGCGAGCGGGACCTCGCCGCTGTTCGCCAGCTGTCGCAGGAGCTCCAACGTCACCGAACAATCGTACTAGCCCGACGGCCCCGCCTCCACCGTCCGAGCTCACGGGGTGAACTGAAAGACGACCTCCGTTTTTCGCACCAGGCCGAGCTCGTCGCGCGCAACGCGCTCGACGGCCGCGGGATCTTCCTTGATCTCACGGACCTGACTGCGAAGGCTCCGAATTTGGCGCGTGAGGCGCTCGATCTCGGCGTCCATCTGGTCGCGTTCCTCGTGCAGACGCTGAAGCCGGCTCAACCCGTCGCGGGAAAACGCCATGTACGGTACCGACGCTATCGCCACGAGAAGCGCCCCGAGCGGTAGCAGGCGCTCGATGAAGGCTCGGTTCCGGACGTCCACCGCATTCCAGTAAACATGAAACGGGTCAGCAGGACCAAATTTCTTCCACCGCTGCATCCTCACCGCGATTTGCGTCATTTGGCCCTCTTCCCGGTGTCGGCTCCCGGACCCGGGGAAGCGAGCCCCTCGGGGCTCTGAATTCTTCCGCCGGTTTTCCGTCCCGGGGTATGGTGGCAACCCCGCGAGGGACCGGTGCTCGGAAAGCGGCCGAAGGGGCTTGGTCTCAGCGGCGAAATGCCATGACCGACATTGAGTTGCTGCGTGCCGAGCTCGAACGCCTGTTCGACCTGGAAGGGCTCGTGCACCTATGCCGCGACCTCTTGGGCTTCGACGCCGCGGACGTGGGGGATTCGACGACGGCGGCGTCATTTGCCGGCGCTTTGACGCGGTACTGCGCCGGCCGCGACGCGATCGAGGCGCTCTGCGACGCTATGCTGGCGGAGCGGGAAGCGGTTCACGTTCGGGTCACGGAGCTCAGGGTCACGGGTTTCAGCCTCGACCCGGAGCTTCAGCCGGGACAGGCGTTCGCGCTGTTCGAAGTCGTGAGACCTCTCGGCGCCGGGCGCCTCGGGCTCACGTACCTGGCGCGCAAAGACGATATTGAATACCGACTCAAAGTCCTGCGCGGCGAGGCCACCCGGGACGCGCGCGGTCTGCACCGTTTCTTGACGCTGACGCGCGTCGTCGCCGGCATCGACCACCCGGCTTTGCCCAGGCGGCTCACGGTGGGGCGTGTCGGCGATCGTCACTACGTGGCTCACGAGCACGTCGAAGGACGGCCCCTTTCGGAGCTCATGCAGCGGAGCGGGCCGATGCACGTGAACGATGCCCGGCCGCTCTTGCGCGGCATGCTCGAGGGCCTTGCGGAGCTTCACGACCGGCGCGTCTCCCACGGAGACTTCCGCGCGGACAACGTGATCGTGCACGGACAGGAGGGAATGCGGCGCGTCGTGCTGCTCGACGTCGGCTCCGATCGCCTGCGCGCCCGGCCCCGCCTCGCCAACGGGCGCAGCGAGTTGTTCTCGACCGTCGGTTCGCCCAAGACGGTTTCGCCGGAACAGATCGAAGGCAAGCTTGCCGATGCCCGGAGCGACCTCTACTCCTTCGGCGCCGTTCTTTACGAGATGTTGACGGGCAAGCCGCCGTTCGCCGCCGCGTCCGCGCTGGAGGCGGCGTTCGGACACTTGAGCCGCGAGCCCGAGCCCCCGAGCGGCGCTGCGCCCCAGGGCTGGGTCAACGCCGAGCTCGACGAATTCGTGCTCGCGCTGCTCCGCAAGGACCCCGCCGGGCGGCCTCAGAGCGCGAGGAGGGCGCTCGACGCCCTGGAAACGCTCGGCCACGGCAAATCCGAGCACCCGGGCGCGCCGATGGACGAAGCCGAGCTTACGCGTCGCATGGAAGCGCTCCGGGACGCCCCGGACGACGCGGACCTGGCTCTCGATTTGGAAGGAGCGGTCGAGCAGGGCGCGGACGCCGCGGAAGTCGCCGCGGCGTTCCGGAAGGTCGCCGAGCTCTGTGAAGGAGACGAGCGGCGCGATGTCAGGCGCAGCCTCTTGATCCGCGCGGCGCGCCTGTCGGAGCGAAGTCAGAGCTCCTGGCCGCAAGCTGAGGAGCTCTACGGGTCGTTGCTCGAGCTCGACGCGGACGACGAGGTGGCCGCCGCCGGGCTCGAGGAGGTTCGGCGCAGGCTCGGCAAGTACGAGGAGCTCGTCGAGATGTTCCTCGCACGCAGCGAAAAGGCCGACGGCAAGAGCGAACGCGCCCGAGCCATGTCGGACATCGGGCGCATCTACCGTAACGATCTCGGCGACCCGGAACAGGCGCTGGTCGCGTTCACGCAGGCGTTTTGCGAGGACCCGCGGCAGGTTCAATACGCGCTCGAGATCGAGAGCGTCGCGGAGGGCAACACGCAGCGCTGGGGTGAGGTGCTCTCGAACCTGGGTGAAGCAGCGAGCGACGAAACGCTGTCGACGGACGAAAGGGCGCTCGTCTTGAACCAGGCGGGCCGCTTTTACCAGGAAAAGCTGGGACGCCCGGACCTGGCCGTATCCTTTTATCAGGCGGTGATCGCGAGCGAGCCGGCCAACGACGCGGCGCTGCGCGGCATGACGGACATTTACCGGCGCGCGCAACAGTGGTCGGAGCTCGGCATGGTGCTCTCGCGTCGAGCCGATGCGGCGGCCGATCCGAGCGAGTCGCGCAACCTGCGCGGCGAAGCGGCGCATCTCCTGATGCAGCGTCTGAACGACCTCGGCGGTGCCCGCGAGATCTACGAGCGGATTCTGGGAGAAGATCCGTCGCATGACGCCGCGTACCAGGCGCTCGCGGAAATCTACGAACGAACGGGCGACCACGCCCGCACCGTGAAACTCTTGGAACGGCGGCTCGACATTTTGCCCGCGGAGGACCGGCTCAAGGTGCTCTGCAAGCTGGCGGAAGCGCACGAAGACAAGCTCGGCAATCTCGAGGAGGCCATCGGCCACTACGAATCCGTGCTGGCGCAAGACCCGCAGTCGCTCGATGCGCTGAAGGGTCTCGATCGGATCTACAGCAAGCTCGGACGCTTCCAGCCGCTGCTCGACAATCTCCGCGAACAGATCGGCCTGGCCGCCACGCCGCGCCAGAAGATCGCCCTGTGGGAGCGCGTCGCGGCGATCTACGACGAAGAATTCCTGGACCACACCGGCGCCGCCGACGCGTGGGAGAAGGTGCTCGAGATAGACGACTCGCACGAACCGGGGTTGATCGAGCTCACGCGGCACTATCGGTCGCTCGACCGTTGGGAAGAGGTCGCGGCGCTGTACGAACGGCAGATCAAGCTCGTCGCCGACGCGGAGCGCCGGCTTCCGCTCGTGCTCGCCCTCGCCCGCGTTCTCGCCGAACAGGTCGGTTCACCCGAGCGCGCCACGCACGCCTACGAAATGGTGCTCGAGATACAACCCGAGCACGCCGGGGCTCTCGAAGCGCTGGCGAAGCTACGGGAAAGCAGCGGCGACGCCGACGCGGCCCTGACGGCCATCGACGCCCTGGCCGAGAAAGCGACGACCCCCGAAGCGCGGGCCGAACAGCAGCTGCGCGCGGCGCGCCTGCTCGAAGCGCGCGGCAACCGCGACGGCGCGATCGAGCGCTACAAACGAGCGCTCGACGCAAACCCCGCGGACGTGAGCATCGCGACGGCGTTGCGCGGCGCGTACGTCGCCCGCGGCGACATCAACGCGGCGCTGAAACTCTTGGATCGCGAGATCCAGCAGACCGAAGGTGAGCGCGCCAAGGCCAAACTGGCCGGAGAAATGGCGAAGCTCGCCTATCTCGAGCTCAAGGACGATCGGCGCGCCGAGGAAGCGGCCAAACGCGCCTTGAGCTACGACCCGACGAACCTGGATGGGCTCACCGTGCTCGGCGACGTCGCCTTCGAGAACAAGCGCTACCTCGAGGCCAGCAAGTATTACGAACCGATCGCCGAGCGGGCCGACACTTTCGACAAGAAGGAGGCCGCGCGCCTCTTGGTTCGCTACGTCGACGCGCTCTCGCACTCGGACTCGACGGAGAAGGCGCTGGTCCCGATGGATACGCTGCTGCGCGTCGCCCCCGACGACTCCGACGCCGTGGCGCGCGTCGCGTTCGTCACGTTCGAGCACGGTTCGCCCAAGCGCGCCGCCGAGCTCTATCGCACCCTGCTCGACCGTTTCAAGGACTCGCTCACGAGCGAGCAGCGCGTGGTTTCCCTGTACCGCTACGGCGAATCCTTGCGCCGCTCGGGTCTCGAGCAAGAAGCCGTCGAGCCGCTCACCGAGGCGGCCGACATCGACCCGAGCCGAGCCGAGCCGCTCATCGCGCTTTCGCTCGTCTACGACAAGTTAGGCGACGCCGAGCAGGTGCTCAAAGTCAAATCGCGGCACCTCGACATCGCGGCGGGCGAAGAGCGCGCAGAACTGCTGATCGAGATCGGTGAAATATCGGCGACCCTCGGAGATCGCACGCGCGCGGCGAAGAGCTTCGTCGCCGCCCTGGAAGAGCACCCGAACGACCGGCGCTTGTTGACCAAGCTGATGCAGCTCTACAGCGAAGAAAAAGACTGGGGCAAGCTGGTCGAGGTCGTGATGCGCCTCGCCGAGTTCGTGGACGACCCCGGGCAGAAGGCGAAGTACCTGCAGACGGCGGCGGTCGTCACCGCGCGCCAGCTGGGGGACCTCGAGCGCGCCTACTCCCTTTACGAGCAGGTGCTCGCGCTCGATCCCAAGCTGTCGCGTGCGCTCGACGAAGCGATCGAGCTCAAGCAAGATCAGTTCGACCACGAAGCCGTCGAGAACTTGCTCAAGAAAAAGCTCGAGATCGTGCGCGAGGCCGACGACCAGGCCGCCATGCTCCAGACGTTCACGGCGCTGGCCGAGCTCTACGAAAAGCACCTCGGGTGGACCGACGAGGCGGTCGACGCGCTCGAGGCCGCGCAGACGCTCGACCCGAGCAACGAAGAGCGGGCGAGCAAGCTCACCGAGCTCTATGCCTCGAACCCCACCAAGTACCTGGAAAAGGCGGTCGCCTCGCAAGCCGTGATCTTGCGCGAGAACCCGTACCGCCAGGAGTCGTACAAACTCCTGCGGCGCCTCTACACGGAAGTGAAGCGTGCGGACGCGTCGTGGTGCCTGTGCCAGGCGCTCAGCGTGCTCGAGCTGGCGGACCCCGACGAAGAGCGCTTCTACACGCGGATGCGGGCCGAGACGGCGGCGCCCGCGCAGGAAGCCTTCGCGGACGAAGACTGGCTGAACCTGGTCATGCACCCTGATTGTGACCCGCTCTTGACGAGCTTGTTCGCGCTGCTCGAACCGGCCGTCATCGTGAGCCGCAGCCCGGCCCTCGCCGAGCTCGGCTACGAGGAAGCCCACCGTGTCGACCCGGCGGTATATCCGTACCCGGTCGCTCAGAACCTGCACTACGCGGCGGGCGTGCTCGGGATGGATTGCCCGCCCGTTTACCAGAACACCAACGACCCCGGCGGTCTCAACTTCCTTCACGCGCGGCAACCCTCGACGGTGATGGGCCTCGCCGCTCACGCCGAAGAAGTGCCGCCGCAGGCCGCGGCCTTCATCGCCGCGCGCCATCTCACCTACTTTCGTCCCGGCCTTTACCTGCGCCAGCTGGTGTCGACGGGCACCGGCCTCAAGTCGTGGTTGTTCGCCGCCATCAAGCTCACCGCGCCTCAGTTTCCGGTCGCGCCGGAGCTCGAAGGCGCCGTCAACGAGGCGCTCGACGCCTTGAAGAGCGCCCTCGACGCGCAGCGCAAAGAACACCTCACCCGCGTCGTTTCGCGCATGCTGCAGTCCGGCGCGGCCCTCGATCTCAAAGTGTGGGCGGCGGGCGTCGACCTCACCGCCGATCGCGCGGGGCTCATCGTCGGCCATGACCTCAAGAGTGCCACGATGGTGGTCAAGGCTTCCGACGAGAGCTTGAGCGCCGTGGGCGCGCAGGAACGCATCAAGGAGCTCGTGCTCTACGGCGTGAGCGAGCAATACTTCGCGATGCGGGAGAAGCTCGGTATTGGGATTGATGCGTGAGAGGGGAACGGGAAGATAGCACCTCGGCAAGCGGCGCAGCGCGCGACTCTCGCCGAGCGACCGCCGCGCCTCACCGGCTCCGCGGCATCCGTTGAATCGCCGAGCGCGATGAACGGCCTGCGCCGGTGCCGCCAGTGGAACGGGAGGGCGTGAAGCTCGGGTTAGAGAGGGGGCCGCTGACGCGAAAGCCGTAGGTGCCGTCGGGCGCTTTGGCGCGTTTCATGCGCGGGTCGAGGTCGAAGACTCCGGGCACGACGGAGTTCGGCGCGCCGAACAGACCGCGGGTCAGGTCGTTCTTGTTCTTGTAGGCGTCGGAGAACTTGAAAGTGATGTTGAGCTCGGCGAGGCTGTTGTCGAAGGAGTCGCGCAGGCGGATCTGGCCCTCGAGGTTGAGCTGAGCGTCGGGGCCGTTGGCGGAGAAGCGTTTGATCTCGAGCTTGCCGTCGGCGGCTTCGGCCGATAGCTCGAGGCGGCCGACGTTGAGCGGAGGCAGGGCGATGGTGTCGCGGATTTTCGCTTTGCCGTCGCCGATCGTGAGGCCCTCGATACTGAGGTCGAGCTTGCCGTTCGCTTTGCCGAGATCGCGTTCGGGCATCTGGAGCTCGAGCATCGAGGCGAGGGTGCCGGTCATCGGCAGGCCGACCATCTCGGCGAGCGGCGTCTGTCCGACGTCGATCTGTTCGAGCTCGAGCTCGAGCTCGCGCTCGTCGCCGGAATCGACGTAGTGCCCGTAGGCTTCACCGCCGAGGCCTTCGACGCCGAACGAAACGCTGGTCGTGCCGAAAAGCCAGCGCAAAAGCGAGACGCTGGCGTGGACTTCGTCCAGGACCAAGACTTTGGGCTTCGCGGCCGCGGGTTTTCCGCCCTCGGCGGCCGCTGCGGGCTCCGGCGCGGGTCGAATCCAGCGAACGCCTTCGGCCTCGATGCCGGTGAAGTAGTACCAGCTGACGTCGTCGAGCTCGAGCCGCGACGGGGAGGGGCCGGTTTGCGACGTATTGAACTCGGTGACGAGGCGATCGCGCAGCTTGTCGTGAGGAAAGGTCAGGTACGCAAAGAAGGCCAGGCAGAACAGGTAGAACGCGGGGTAAGCCGCCCAGCGCAGGATCTGGAGCACGCGCGGGCTCATGGCAACACTCCCTCTTCTTCGCCGGCGGTCGCGGCCGGTTCTGCTTCCGTCGGCTCCGGTTTCGCCTTGCGGTCGAACGCGCTGACGATCATCTGAACGTCGTACGAATCCGGTTCCGTGCCGCGCTTGCGGATGTTGAGGCGGGTGATGCTCACCGGGTACTCGCTCTGGATGATGCGCTCCATGAACTTGGCGAGCGGCAACATGCTCACCTTGCGCAGGACGATGCGCGTCGAACGTTCCTCGTAGCGCGAGCCGTGCGGGACGTTCGCGCGGTCCTGGGTTTCGGGGATCTCGACGCTGGTCTGGCTCGCCAGGTTGGCGAGGAAGCTCGCCAGAGGCGGAGCCTGACGTTCGTAGCGGCGGTCGAGCGCCTGCTTTTCCGTCTCGCGCCGCTGAATCAGCGCGCGGTTGTCTTGAATCGCGGTGATGGCTTCCTGAAGCGCCTCGTTGTCGCCGCGCTGAGAGGCCAAAACCGCCGCGGTGCCCGCGGGAACCAGCAGCACGACGACGCCCACGAAGACCACGACCAAGAGGCCCAGCAGGCGGCGCTCGCGGTCGTCGAGCTGCGCCAGACGTTCGCGGAGGTTCATGGCTCGCCCGCCTCCGCAGGCTTCTTCTGGGTGCCGGCTTCTTCCTCCGGACACTTGGCGTCGAATTCCAGCACGTACTTTTGCCGGTCGCTGTTGATGACCTGCGTGATCTTCGAGATCTTGGGCTCCTTGATGCAGGAGTGCTCCTTCAACGCGCTGGCTATGGATTGGGCTTGCGCGGCGCTCGCCACGATGCCGTTCACCTGCACGTGATCGCGGTTCATGTCGAACTCCTCGATGTCGTGCGTGATGTCCGGGGAGACCGCGCGGGACAGCTCCATGATCACGTCGAAGGCGTCGAGCTTCGGCTGCGGGTCGGCCTCTTCGCGCCGCTGCGCGCGTTCGAGCAGCTCCGTGGCGCGCTCGGGGTCGTCGGTGGGCTCCGCGAAGGCCTGCTGCGATAGCGCCGAGAGCGTCGCCTGGAGCCGCTCTTGTTCATGGTTCAGCGTGTCGAGCTCGGCCCAGGTGGCGAACGCGAAGCTGATGAAAATGGCGCCGGCGAGGCCGGAAAGCAGCGGAATTTTCTCCTTGAGAAAGCCGTAGCCGCGCTGGTAGGCGAGCGACCCTTGCCGGAGATTGGGGTCCCGCCCCGGCCCGCTCAGGCCCGCGGCGAGGCCGAGCGCCTTGGCGAAACGCGGCAAGAGCTCGCTCTTGTCCGGAGTGAGGTTGTCGAAGCGAAGCTGGGTCAATCGCTCGACGGAAACGTCCAATTGATGCGCGAGATACTCCTCGCTGCCGCTCGCTTGAGCGCCGCCGCCCGTCAAGTACAGAGCCAGGACGGGATCGCCACCGTGCGCGGCCCAGGACGCGAGCGTTTGACGGATCTCCGCGACGAGCTCCGGCGCGGACTCGGGCAAGCCGTCCATGCCGCGCGAAAGCGTGCGCGCGAACACGGGCTCGCCCAGGGAAAGAAGCACGAGCTCGCTCTTCGGTCCGCCGAGGTCCAGCACCGCGATCGGTCCCGGTCCGGCAAGCTTGTCGGAGAGTCCG
>DASWGX010000428.1:0-2041 GCA_036393455.1 Polyangiaceae bacterium | reverse complement strand
GAAAGCGCGGTCTTGCCGCTGCCGTCCTCGCCCGAGAGCGACAGCAAGGTGCCGCGACGCAACCCGCCAGCGAGCATTTCGTCGAGAGCCTCGAACCCCGTCGGCGTCGGTGGGGACGGAGTGCCGAGCCGGGTCGTGAGGTCGACCTGGATGCTGGCCAGAGACGGCGGGCCACCCGAAGTAGTCGTCGAGGTGCTCACCCGGACAGGTATATCCGAACCCGCGCGCGAGGGTACAGCGGGCGGCCTCCGGCGTCGAACCCGAGCGTCCCGGGAATTTGCGAGCAAAAACAGCCGGGTGAAAACGAAGGGCTTGGGCCGGTGGGTCAACCCTGCCTACGATGGCCCCCCCATGAGCAGCGAAACCCAATCTCATCTGGAAAGCTTCGAGTCGGAGCTCGCGGCAGGTATCGAGCGCTTCCTGGCGCGCGTGATCGAGCATTCCCTGGCGGAAAAGTGGTGCGACGCAGACGACTTCTTGCGCCACTTTCCTCCCTCGGCGATCATGGATGCGCTCGAGTTCGCCACGGATCTGCGGTCGAAGTTGTTGGTCGAGGCGGCGGGCGTGCACGAGCGCATCGCTCACAAGAAGTCGACGACTTCCGCCGCGGAAGACTTGCGCATCGCTCTCGACGAAGGGATCTGCGACTCTGCCAGGATTCTCGAGCTTTTACCGGGGGACGAACGGATTCGCTACTTCGACCACGCCAAGCTCTGGAATTTCGCGGTCGAAGACCGCTTCTACGACGGCTCCACCGCGGACAAAAAGCGCGCTGCAGAACGCATGGCGTTCATGTTGGAGGCGGGGCTGATGGAAGACTTGCTGCGCGTCGAAGACATCCTGGACGGCATCAGCTTCGATGAAGTAGCGCGGCGCCTTCCGGAACCGGAGCTCAGAAAGATCGTGAGCCAAAGTCTCACCCAGGGTCGCACCGGCATCGCCTTCAGCGACGAGCACCTGCTCGAGAGCGTGCCGCTCGGCAAGCTCGTTTCTTACGTACCCGGCGAGCGCGTTTGGGAGCAGGTGATCATCGCGAAGATCGCGGCGCCCGCCGGCTTCGTCAGCGGAGAGCCGGACGAGGCGCGATCGGACGCCGAAGTGACGCCCAAGGAACGATCCGTGAAGAAGGAAACGGCGGCGGCCAAGGAGGAGGCCGGCGTCCCCGAGTCGAAACCTTCGCGTCCCGCAGCCAAGCCTCCCAAGAAGTCCATGCCGCCGCCCAAGCCGGCCAAACGCGCCGCCACCCAGTCGCCCAAGTCGGCGCCAGAGGTCGCCGCGCGTCCGGTTTCGGACGCGCCCGCCTCGGCACCTCGCTCACCGCAGGAAGAAGAGGCGCGCGCCAAGGTCATCGACCGGCTGAACACGATCCAGCGGCTGCCGCCCAATCACGAAACCCTCTCCACTCCCCTGCTCTTGTCCATCGATTCGATGTACGCCGAGCTCCTCGCCCTGGCATCCGACGAGGACCGTGAAGAGTGCATTCGCGAATCCTTTCCGAACGCGGCCCACCTGACGCAGGCGATGCTCGCGTTGATCGAGCTCTTGGACCCGAGCATCGACATCACTGACCCGGTGATTCGAGACGCCGACGTCGACTCGCTGATCAAGGTCGTGCTGTTCGAAGAGCGCCATCGCAGCGACGACGCGCGACCGTCTCAGCAACCCGGCTCGGCGCTGCCACCGCCGCCGGCACGCCCCAAGTCGTCGGTGGTGCCGCCGCCTCCGCCGGCGCGCGGAGCGACCTCGGTGCCACCGCCGCCCAAGCGAGCGCGTCACTGAGCGGATCGCGCGAGCCCGGGGGTCGGACGGGAGTCGAGCGCCGGATGCGGCTCGAAGCCGCGGAACAGGTCGTCCTCGAGCGTTTCGTGCCCGGCGGTCGCGCGCTCGGGCGACTCGCCGACGGCCGGGCGCTGCTCGTCGAACGCGCCGCACCCGCGGATCGAATCGAGGTGCACGACGTCGAAGCTCACGCCGACTACGTCGTGGCCAAGCAATGGCGCCTGCTCGTCGCGTCGCCAGAGCGCGCCGAGCCCGCGTGTCC
>DASWGX010000427.1:0-16305 GCA_036393455.1 Polyangiaceae bacterium | reverse complement strand
GCTCGGCCCGCGACCTCGGCGGCGACGCGCCGCACCTCGGGCGCGGCCAAGCGGCAAGGCCCGCACCACCCCGCCCAGAAGTCGACCAACGTCGGCACGCGCGCGTGCTCGAGGAGATCTTGGAGGAGCTCGGGATCGGCGTCGATGGGCTCGGCCAACGGCGGCAGCGGATGCTTGCACCCGCCGCAACGGCCGGAATCCGCCGCGTGGCGCGCCGGCACCCGGTTCTTTTGGCCACAGGCCTTGCAGATTCGAATCATGAAACTAGGCGACGCTACCGCCCATCGACGACATCCACGGAAAGAACGAGGGTCGTTCGAGCGGTGACACGAGCGGTTCCAGCGCGCACCCCGTGATCGTCTCTGCTACAAGACTGTCGCGGTGTTTGCGAAAGCGCTGCACGAGCTGACCTTCGCTCCCGCCGATGGGGATGACGAGGCGCCCGCCGACGTCGAGTTGATCGACCAGGGCCGTCGGGACGGACAGAGTAGCGGCGCCGACGATGATGGCCTGATACGGCGCTCCCGCCGCAAAGCCCTGTAATCCGTCGCCGCGGATGACTTCGACGTTGTCGATGCCGAGCTCGGAGAGCGTCTCTCGCGCCGCGTTCGCGCGCTCGCCATCGATCTCGATCGAATGGACGTCGCCCGCCGAGCGCCCGAGCAAGGCTGCCTGGTAGCCGCTGCCCGTTCCCACGTCGAGGACGCTGTCGGCACCCGTGAGCTCGAGCGCCGATACCATGACGATGATGAGATCGCCGAGCGAGAGGGGGCCCGCCCCGCGCTGCCACGCCGGCGTGGGTAGTGGAGCGAGGCCTTTCCGGCGCAGCTCGGCGACCGCGGCGGCAAGCCTCGGGTCCCGGACCCTTGCGCGCGTGCCGCTCCGCGACGTCGAGGGGCGCGCAAGCCCGGGCCGTGCAGAAGCACGCGTCATGACGCTTCCTGCGCTGGTTGGAGCGGCGCCTTGAGGTAGATGCCGCTCGGGTGTTCGGATGCCTGAACCGGAAGGAGCCTCAGCCGGAGCGAAACGTTCGCCGGCAGATCGGCGAGCAAGAGCTCGAACAGGGCGAGCACGTCGGCAGGCAGGCCCGCTCCGGGCGGCGCGGGCGTGACCAGGCTGATCTCCGCGCGAGGCTCGTGCGCGAGCAGCGCTACCAGGGCCCGCGTCAGAAAATACCGGGCTTCCAGACGACGCCCGTCCGCGTCGGCGGCGACCACGAGGGCAACGTCCGAGACGGTGTGCCCCTGGCGTTCGACCCTCGCCGTTCGGCGGCACACCCGCTCCGCGAACTCCGCCGAGCCTTCGAGCGTCCCTTGCGTCAAAACGACGGTCTCTTCGGGCTCGTCGTCACCGAGCAACGCAGGGTCGAACCGGGCGCCCTGCTCGACCGCGACGACGCACCCGCGAGGCCGAGCCACGCGCCGCGGTCCGAGCGGCGCCAAGGGCGTGAGGTGGTGTTCGGGGTGCGGGGCGCGGACGTCTCGGGTCGTTGATACTGCTGCTCGCATCGGCGTCTCCGGTTTCGCTCGGGAGGGTGTCGCTACGAGAAAGCAATTGTCGGTCCAGCCTGGGGCAGCCCGACGGAAAGTGGCTCCTCGGCGCGGCCATCGAGGTTCGGCGCCTCGCGCCAGGCCGCCCGTTCTACGCGCCAGAGCTGCGCCGGGCGTTTCGGGCCACGCAGGACGTGCGCGCTCAGCCGCCCAGCCCCGCCGGCGCCTTTGTGCCCCGCCTCACCGTGCTCGATGGCAAGAACGCCGCGGCAGTCGTGTTGGCCAGCGCCCGCAATGGGAGGGGCGCGGAAACTGACAGGCGGGATTCGCCACCCCCTCGGTCGGGTCGGCGGAGATCCGTCAGGCGCCCGAAAGCGCCGCGACGACTTTCGGCAAGGCGTCGCTGGTAACGGAAATGGAATCGATGCCGGCGTCCGCGAGGAAGCGGGCGAACTCGGGGTGGTCGCTCGGGGCTTGACCGCACAAACCGACCTTGCGTCCCTTTGCGTGAGCGCGTTCGATGACCATCGAGATCAGCGCTTTGACACCGGGATCTTGCTCGTCGAACAGGTGGCTCAAGAGCTCCGAATCCCGATCGACGCCGAGCGTGAGCTGGGTGAGGTCGTTCGAGCCGATCGAGAAGCCGTCGAAGCGTTCGGCGAACTGCTCGGCCAGGATGACGTTGTTCGGAATTTCGCACATCACGTAGACTTCGAGCTCGTCCTCACCGCGCCCGAGGCCGTTCGTTTCGAGCTCGGCCAGGACGTAGTCGGCCTCTTTCAGCGTGCGGCAGAACGGGATCATGATCTTGACGTTCTTGAGGCCCATCGTGTCGCGCACGCGGCGAATCGCCGCACATTCGAGCGCGAAGCCCTCGCGGTAGCGGCTGTCGTAGTAGCGCGAAGCGCCGCGGAAGCCGATCATGGGGTTCTGCTCTACGGGTTCGAACGCGACGCCGCCGAGCAGGCCGGCATACTCGTTGGTCTTGAAGTCGCTCATGCGCACGATGACCGGCCGCGGATAGAACGCCGCCGCGATCTGCGCGACGCCGTTCGCGAGCCGCGCCACGAAGAACTCGGCCGGCGTTTCGAAGCCGCGCACGCGGCGGCGAATCTCGGTGAGAGCCGCGGGGTCGGCGACGCGCGACGGGTGGAGCAGCGCGAGCGGGTGCACTCCGATGTAGGATGAGACGATGAATTCGAGGCGCGCCAGGCCCACGCCGGCGCTCGGAAGCCGGCCGAGCAAGAAGGCGTTCTCCGGGTTGCCGACGTTCAGCATCACCGGCACGCGCGGCGTGGGCAGGGCCGCCGGATCGATGAGCTCGCGCTCGTAGCGAAGCGTGCCTTCGTACACTCGGCCTTCGTCGCCTTCCGCGCAGGAGACCGTGACCGTGGTACCCGGCTCGAGCAGCGACGTGCCGTTGCCGGTGCCGACCACGCAGGGGATCCCGAGCTCGCGCGAGACGATCGCGGCGTGGCAGGTGCGACCGCCCTGGTCGGTGACGACGGCCGCGGCGCGCTTGAGCACCGGCTCCCAGTCGGGATCGGTCATCGGCGCGACCAGGATTTCGCCAGGCTTGAAGCTCGCGAGCTCTTCCGGACCGTGGATGACGCGCACCTTGCCGACGCCGATCTTGGAACCGACGCTCCTGCCGCGCGCCAAGACGTTGCCCTTGTCGTGCAGGCGATAGAGCTCGAAGCGGGGCGGACCTTCCTGCGAGTGCACCGTTTCGGGCCGCGCTTGCACGATGAAGAGCTTCCCGGTGCGGCCGTCCTTGGCCCACTCGATATCCATCGGCGTCGGACGGCCGTGGCGCTCGGAGTAGTGACGCTCGATGCTCACCGCCCAGCGCGCGAGCTTCAGGACTTCCTCGTCGTCGAGCACGTAGCGCTCGCGCTCCGCCCGGGAAACGCGTCGCTCCACCACGCTGCTCGTGCCACCGTGCGCGTACACCAACTTGATCGCCTTTTCTCCGCACTCGCGGCGCACGATGGGCGAATACCCTTGGGCCAGCGTCGGCTTGTGGACCCAGAACTCGTCCGGGTTCACGCGGCCCTGAACCACGGTCTCCCCGAGGCCGAAGGCGCCGGTGATCAACACGACGTCGCGAAAGCCGCTCTCCGTATCGAGCGTGAAGATGACGCCGGCGGATCCGAGGTCGCTGCGAACCATCTTCTGGACTCCCACCGACAACTTCACGGCGCGGTGATCGAAGCCGCGCTCTGTTCGGTACACGATGGCGCGGTCGGTGAAGAGGGAAGCCATGCAATCCCGCACGGCTTCGAGCAATTTCGTCCGGCCGCGGACGTTCAAGTAAGTCTCTTGCTGCCCCGCGAAAGAAGCCGTGGGCAGATCCTCGGCGGTCGCGCTGGAGCGGACGGCGACGTCGGTCTCTCGCTGGCCGTAGCGGGCGGAAAGCTCCGCGTAGGCCTGCAGCGTCTGTTCGCGAACCTCCGGCGGGAGGGGCACCGAGCGCACCCGGTCGCGGATCGTGCGGCCCGTGCGCGCGAGCGCTTCGACGTCGCCGACGTCCAGGGCGTCGAGCGCCGCGTAGATCTCGTCGCCAAGCCCGTGTGACGAGAGGTGCTCGACGAAGGCGCCGGCGGTGACGGCGAAGCCGTCCGGCACCGAGATGCCTTCGCCCCCGAGCGCGCCGATCAATTCCCCCAATGAAGCGTTCTTGCCGCCGACGCTCGGCAGCGCGGAAAGGTCGATTTCAGCGAAAGGCAGCACGTAGCCGGTAGCGTTCGTTTTCATCGCCCAAGACCAAGCAGGGCGCGTGCCACTTCGATCACGCGTGTGCGTACCGTCCGCTGCGTGCGGCGGACGTGGCGCGCGCCCGTTCGAGCAGCGCCGCCTGGGCAGAGCTCTTGTTTTCCACCTTGCCCGCCCAGACATGGAGGGGCGTCGCTTGAAGGCCGCGCCCGTAGGAAAAACTGAGCTCCCAGGGCGCGCCCTCCGCTTCCGCCAAACGATTGATGCGGTCCAAGTTCACCGTCGCTTCTTCGTCGCCCTGTCCGCCGGAGAGGAACACCACGCCGGGCACGGCGGCGGGCACCGCGCGGCGCAAACAGACGAGCGTTTGCCGCGCCACCTCCTCGCTCGACGCGCGCGACGCCGCCTCTTTGCCCGACAGAACCAGGTTCGGCTTCAGCAAGCTACCCTCGAGAAAAACCCGTTGCTCGTAGAGCTCGCGGTATAGGCGTCTCTGCACCGCTTCGGTCGCCTCGAAACAGCGCGCGATGTCGTGCGCGCCGTCCATCAACACTTCGGGCTCGACGATCGGCACGAGGCCCGCCTCCTGCGATAGCGCCGCGAAGCGCGCGAGCGCGTGGGCATTGACGTCCAGGCAGTAGGCGGAGGGAGCCGCCTCGTCGATGCGGATCACGGCTCGCCACTTGGAGAAGCGAGCGCCGAGGCCGTGGTATTCCTCGAAGCGAGCCCTGAGCCCGTCGAGCCCTTCGCTGACGAATTCCTTCGGGGACCCCGCAAGCGGGAACTTGCCGCGATCCACCTTGATACCGGGGACGATGTCTTGGTCGAGCAAGTGCTCCACCATCGTCTTGCCGGTCGAAGCGCGCTGGCGGATCGTCTCGTCGAACAGGATCACTCCGCTGATGAACTCGCCGAGGCCGGGCGCGGTGAACAAGAGCTCGCGCCAGGCGACCCGGTGAGCCTCGGTCGACTCGAGGCCGATCCCGGCGAGCCGTTTCTGAATCGTTCCCTGGCTTTCGTCGGCGGCCAGAATCCCTTTTCCCTTGGCCACGAGCTTTCGGGCCGTGCGTGCGAGCGCGTCTCGGTCCAGGTGCGGGCCATTCATGCGCAGACTACGAGCAAGGTTCGTTCCAGCTCCCGGTGGCCAAAGGTCGGCGCGCGGGCGCGGGCGGCGCAGTAATTGCGCGGGGCGCTCTGCCGGGCGCAACTCGTGCCGGGGACCGTCATCCACGAACTCACCATCGATGCCGGCGCACGACTCGTTGCACCCCGATGGTATCCCCATTCGGCCGCGCCGGCGGGCCGCCTTCGCTTCGCGCTTCGCTACGCGGCCCGAGCCGCGAGGCTTCATCCGACGTCGGCTCGAACCGCGCGGAGATGCCGGATTCGAAATCACGCACGAACTGCTCGAGCTCCGCGAAGTTCGTGTATTCCCAGTCGTGCGACGTATCCGTCGACAGCCCCGAGCGCTTGGCGACAAGCTTCACGATGAAGCGTTGCAGAGCGCCGTAGTGCGTGTAGGTCAGGGCGCCGGCGACCGGCTTGAACTGGGACGGCTGCCAGCCCGTCGCGGTGAAGAAATGGTCGAGGGCGCGGTCGACGTCGCGGGCGGCCTCTTCACGCTTTTCCGGCGGGGCCGTCGCGTCTTCGACCGTCGCCTCGCTCAGGCTCACGCCGATGAATGCGGTGGGCAGGGTAGCGAGCTCCGAACGGTACCACTTGGCAAACCCGACCATCTCCGGCTCGTAGTGCCCGACGTGCACCGAGGCGGCCAGCACGGCGGCGCGGTACGAGCCGAGATCGAGAGGCTCGGCCAGCGTTTCCACGTCCACGAGCTCGCTCTGGCCGCCGGACGCCGCGAGCGTCGAGGCCACCCGTTCGGCGACGCGGCGTGTGTGCCCCTCACGGGTCGCGTAGGCGATGAGAATCGGTTTCATTGCGTCACCTCGATGCCTTGGGTCAAGCAAGCCTCGCGCCAGCGCGGCCGCGCGGAACGCTCGCTCGCGTGTGAGCCCCTCGCCGCAGCGCCTTGATCACCTCGCTCACCGCCAGCATCGCGACGGCGAAGGGGATCGGAACCAGCAACGCGGCGAGCGGCGGCGAGGCCGTGCCGAAGATCGCGTGCCCGGCGCCGCTCTCCAGGACGAGCGCCGTGAGCGCGAGCTCGCAGGCGATGCCCAAGAGGACGGCGAGGTTCGTTCCGAGGCCGCGCTTGAACAGGCTCTGCTGCGTGGTGCGCCAGGCGAGCACGTTGGCGACCTGGCAGACGACGATGGCGGCGAAGAAGGCGGCGATCGCCTGCGCGTAGAGGGGATCGGTCGGGGCGAGCTCGTCACCGAGGCGAAAGCCGCCGGTACCGAGGACCCAGGCGTAGGCGCTGAACCCGGCCGCAGCTTCGAAGGGTCCCCAAAACAAGTAGCTCTGGAGCACGAGTCCCCGTGACACGAGCCGCTCCGAGCGCGGGCGCGGGGGCTCGTGCATGACGTTGGTCTCCGCGGGCTCGGTCGCGAGGCCGATCGCCGGCAGCATGTCGGTTCCGACATCGATCGCCAAAATGAGCAGCACCGGCAGCGGCAGCGGAATGCCGAGCAGGACGAACGCGATGTACGGCAGAATCTCGGGCACGTTGCTGGTGAGCACGTAGCCGACGAAGCGACGCATGTTGCCGTAGATGACGCGGCCTTCTTCGACGGCCGCGACGATGGTCGCGAAGTTGTCGTCCATCAGCACGATGTCGGCGGCTTCGCGCGCGACGTCGGTGCCCGTTTTCCCCATCGCGACGCCGACGTCCGCGCGGCGCAGCGCGGGCGCGTCGTTGACGCCGTCGCCGGTCACTGCCACCACGTGCCCCATTTCTTGCAGCGCGGTCACGATGCGCAGCTTGTCGAGCGGGCTCGTACGCGAGAACAGCACGGTTTCAGCGGCAAGAGCGCGGCGCAGGGCTGCCTTGCCGAGGCTCCCGAGCTCCTCGCCCGTGTATTCGAGGGCTGGCGTGCCGTCCGTGATCCCGATCTCGCGCGCGATCGCCGCGACGGTCACCGGGTGATCGCCCGAAACGACGATGATGCGGATGCCGGCAGTGCGACACTTGGCCACCGCTTCGGCAACCTCCGAGCGCGGCGGGTCTCGCATCGCGACCAGGCCGACGAACGTGTAATCGCGCTCGCTCGTGGCGGTCTCGAGGTCGGCGTCGGGCGCTACCGGCTTCTGGGCGAGGCAGAGCACGCGCTTTCCGTGGCGCGCCGCGCGCGTCGCCAGCGAAAGAATTTTCATCGCCGTCCGGGCCGTGAGCTCTTCCGAGCGGCCGGCGACAACGACGCTTCGACAATGTGCGACGACGACCTCGGGCGCTCCCTTCAGTGTCGCCTGAAGGCCGCCGGTCGTGCGGTGCACGGTAGCCATCTCCCGCGTGGCGCTGTCGAAGGGACGCTCGTGAACGCGCGGGTAGAGCGCGCGCGTCTTTT
This sequence comes from Polyangiaceae bacterium, assembly GCA_036393455.1. Classification (GTDB taxonomy): domain Bacteria; phylum Myxococcota_A; class Polyangia; order Polyangiales; family Polyangiaceae; genus DASWGX01. The sequence goes on along the minus strand of DASWGX010000427.1, from coordinate 8,636 downwards.
CGACGAAACCGGGACGGCGGTCGTCGGCGAACTCGAGCAGCGCCGTCTCCGTGGGGTCGCCCGCGAAGCGCACCAAGCCGCCGACGTCACGGGCGGCGGCATTGTTGCACAGTGTCATGACACCGAGGGCGGCGTCGAGCTCGGGCGCGTCGCCGGCTGGTTCGTCCGAAGCGCCGAGGAAAACCTCGGTGACGCGCATTTCATTGCGAGTCAAGGTGCCGGTCTTGTCGGTGCAGATCACGCTCGTACTCCCGAGCGTTTCGGCGCTTTGGAGCGTCTTCACCAGGGCGTTTCGCTTGGCCATGCGGCGCGCGGCGATGGCGAGCGCGAGCGTGACCGTCGGCAGCAGCCCTTCGGGCACGTTGGCCACGATGATGCCGATCGAAAATATCAGGCTTTCCCAGAAGCCGTTGCCGATGGCCCAGCCGGCGGAGAAGAAGACTACCCCGAGCCCCAGCGCCACGATCGTGATCAGCCTCACGAAGTAGCGCAGCTCGCGTTCGATCGGCGCCTCGACGCGTTCGGTCGCGTGGGTGACCCCGGCAATGCGTCCGAGCTCGGTGGCCGCTCCCGTGGCGTAGACGACACCTCTGCCCGAGCCGGCGCTCACCAGGGTGCCGGAAAAGACCAGATTGCGGCTCTCGAGGCGGCTCGCGACGCTCGGCGCCACGGTTCTGAGCTGCGGCTCGCTTTCGCCCGTCAGCGGCGAGTTGTCCACCTTGAGCGCATGCACTTCGAAAAGGCGCGCGTCGGCCGGTACTCGATCTCCCTCGGCAAGCAGGATCACGTCGCCCGCCACCAGGTCCGCGGCGTCGATCTCCGCCTCCAGGCCCGCGCGAAGAACCCGAGCGCGCGTGGAGAGCATGGCGCGAAAAGCGGCCATCGCGTGCTCGACACGCTCCTCCTGCCAGAAACCGAACAGGGCGTTGATCACCACCACCGCGCCGAGCGCCGCGGCGATGAGCCCCATCCCGTGCCCTTTGCCGAACGCCTCCCCAACCAGGGCGAGCGCGGCGCCGGCCCACAAGAGCAGCGCGAACCGATGCGTCGAGTGGCGCGCGAGCCGCACGAGCCGCGACGAACGCACGTGCTCGGGCAGAACGTTGCGCCCTTCGTGCTCGAGTCGCTCGTGAGCTTCTTGCCGGCCGAGGCCGTCGAGCGACGCCGCGAGCCGGCGAAGCAGATGCTCGAGCGGCACCGCTTGCGGCTCGAACGCATGCTCGGCGCTCACGGGCGCCCTCGGAAAGGCCAGGCTCGTGCCCTCGACGCTAGCGGCCGCGAGAGAGCGGCCGTCCGGAGCCGGGCTTGCCGCGCGACAGCGTGCGACCCTCGCGTTCTTGAGTGAGCCCGCTCGCACTCGAAAGTTTCGTGTCGGCGTGGGGGTCTTCGGAGCGAGGGACCGAGTGCCGGTGAGCGAGCTCCTCGGGAGCCGCGCTCGCAAACGGGTGCTCGGGGCCCGGCCTTCCCTCGGACAGAGTGCGCGGCGAGTCCGCTCGCGTGTGCTGCGGCGGCGGCGCGTCTGGTTCGGATTTCACCGCGAGCAGGCCGGTGAGGCCAGGCAAGGCGACGTGAATCCGCTCGAGCTTCGAGGGGGGCATGGCCTCGGCGAGGACTCGGCAGACCACCTCCGCGTGCTCCAGGCACTGGCTCGGGCGCGACTCTCCGGAGCCCGCGATCTCGGCGAAAAAACGGGTCCGATCGAGGGCCTCGCCTCGGTTTCTTGCTCTGAGAGCGCGCGCGGGCAAAGGCGGAAGAGCCTCCGCGATGCGCCGTGCTTCGTCCTCGAACAGCCCGCGGCCGAGCACCTCGAGCGTCGCGACTATCGCGGCCGTTGCGTCCGCCTCGTCGCGAAACGGCCCGAGCGCTTGCACTCGGCCGACGAATTGGGCGTCGTTCATTGGCATGTAGAAACTGAACGCAATGACCGTGCCGAGCACGACTCCTGCGCCGGCACGACTCTTGCTTCCACTCTTGCGATTGAACTCCGAGACACCGTTGAGTCAGGAGGTATCGCCATGAATCGTCTCAAAGGTACACGCAGGATCTTCTGGCTCGGGGGTGTCGTCATTGTCCTGCTGGGCATCGTGACCGCATCGCTCGTGCTGCCCAATCTAGGGCCGGAACCCGGTGCGGATTCGCCCGATATCAGGGTTCCGAAGATGCAGAACGTGCCGCCGGACCAGGCGCCGAAGATGCGCCTCGACGTCGAGAAGGAGCGCTGAGCGGTCCCGGCACCGGGGGGGCCTGCCGCGGCCTGAACGCGCAGAAGCTGCCGGGCGGCGCCGACCTCGCGTCAACTCTTCGCGTCGAGCGCGCGGCCGGAACGCGGCGCGTCAGAGCTCGAGCGACACGCGACGGACCGTGGGATCTTGCGGCAGCGGTTCCACCGAGAACCCGAGCGAGCGCGTGAGCTCGAGCATCGGGTGATTATCCGACAGAACCTCGCCGTTCATGCTCGTGAGTCCGCGCGTGCGCGCGGTGTCGATCAAGGCGGACATCAAGTGCGTTCCGACGCCCTTGCCCTGCCACTCGTCGGTGACCACGAGGGCGAACTCCGAGCTTGCACCGTCGGGGTTCACGGCGTAGCGCGCCACGCCGATCTCCGTTTCGCCCGCATCCGACTCCAGCACGGCGACGAAGGCCATTTCACGGTCGTAATCGATCTGCGTGAAGCGCACGAGCATCTCCTGAGTGAGCTCGGTGAGAGTGCTCATGAAGCGGAAGTACTTTGCCGTCGCTGAAAGCCGGCGCACGAAGGTCTGCTCGATCTCGGCGTCTTCCGGTCGAATCGGCCGCAGCGTGACGTCGGTGCCGTCGGCCAGTTGTCGCCGGCTGACGAGGTGGCTCGGATAGGGATGGATCGCCATGTGTGCGTAGCGGCGCTGGGAAGCGGACGCACGTTCCACGACGATGCGGACGTCGACCGCCGTGGCGCCGTGTTCGTCGGCGACCAGAGGGTTGACTTCGATCTCGCGGATTTCGGGCAGCTCGCAGACGGCTTCGGAAATCCGCATCAGGACGTCTTCCACGGCTTCGAGGTTGGCCGGAGGCAAATTGCGAAACGCTCCGAGCAGGCGCCCGGCCGCGGTGCGCTTGATGATGTCGGCGGCCAGGAACGTGTTGAGCGGGGGCAGCGCCACGGCCCGGTCTCGCAGCACCTCGACGGCGGTGCCGCCCAAACCGAAGGCGATGACCGGTCCGAACACCGGATCGCGCACGGCGCCGGCCAAAAGCTCCCGCCCGTGTCGCTTCTCGTGCATCGCCTCGACCGTGACGCCCGTGATGCGCGCCTGGGGCCGGCTCGCACGCGCCGCTTCGACCAGGTCCGTGAACGCGCTGCGGACGTCGCGCGCGGTCTTGACGTTCAGGCGCACGCCGCCGACGTCGGACTTGTGCGTGATGTCCGGCGAGTCGATCTTCAGCGCGACGGGGAACCCGATCGACTCGGCGGCGATGAGAGCGGCATTGGCGTCGGCCGCCGTCATCGACGCCGTGATCGGGATCGAAAATGCGCGCAGCACGGCTTTGGATTCGGCCGGCGTCAGAACCCGGCGCCCCTGGCTCAGCGCGCCTTCGACGATCAACCGCGCCCCGTCGACGTCCGGGTGCCCGCCCGCCGAGCGCGACGGCGGAACCTGTCGCAACAAGAGCTGGCTCTCCCGGTAGCGCGACAAGAAGGCGAAGCCCTCGAGCGACGTTTCGGGGCTCGAGAACGTCGGCACGCCGCTCTCTTCGAAGAGGGTGCGCGCTCGCGCCACCTGACGGCGTCCGAGCCAGCACGTCAGCACGGGTTTCTTGCTCTCCCGGGCGACGGCTACGACCTCTTTCGCGCACGCGAGCGGATCGGTCATGGCCTGCGGCGTCAGCATGGCGAGCGCGCCGTCGACCGCCTTGTCGTCGAGGCAAGCCTTGAGGGTTTCGCGGTACCGCTCGGCGGTCGCGTCGCCCAGCATGTCGACGGGGTTCGCGTGCGACCAGTGGGCGGGCAGAACCTGATCGAGGCGCGCCACGGTTTCCGTTCCGAGCTCCGGCAGCTCGAGGCCGAGCTCCGCCGCTCGATCGGCGGCCATGACGGCTGGGCCTCCGGCGTTCGTCACGATGACGAGCCGGTTGCCGCGCAGGTTCGAGTGGAGGGAAAGAATCTCCGCGGCGGCGAACAGCTGTTCGATCGTGAGCGCGCGGACGGCGCCGGCTCGCCGGAGCGCCGCGTCGAACGCGTCGTCGTCGCCCACGAGCGCTCCGGTGTGAGACAGCGCCGCGCGCTCGCCCTGAGCGTGGCGCCCGGCCTTGACGCACACGACCGGCTTGAGCCGCGCCGCGACGCGCAGGCCGCTCATGAACTTACGCGCGTCGCGAACGCCCTCGACGTAGACGACGATGCTCTTGGTTTCGGGATCGAGCGCGAGGTAGTCGAGCACTTCGCCGAAGCCGACGTCCAGCGCGTCGCCGAGCGAAGCCATCAACGAAAAACCGAGCTTGGTGTCCGCGGCCCAATCGAGAATCGCCGTGACGAGGGCGCCCGACTGCGACACCATCGCGACCGAGCCGGCGCGCGCCGACCCGTGGCCGAACGTCGCGTTCAGCCCCCGGCTCGGGCGCAGCAGGCCCAGGCAGTTCGGGCCGAGCAAGCGGACGCCGTGCCGGGCGGCTTCCCGCTTGAGCGTGTCGCGAAGCTCCGTGCCGCGGCCCCCCTCTCCGAACCCCGCCGAAAGCACGATGGCCGCCCGAATGCCGTGCTCACCGCATTGACCGACGAGATCCGGCACCGTGGGCGCGGGGGTGGCGATCACCGCCAGATCGATGGCGTGCGGCAGCTCGGACGCCGACGCGTACGCGCGCTGGCCCTGAACCATCCGGTGTTTGGGATTGATGGCGAAGATAGGCCCGGGGAACTCGGCCGCGAGCAAGTTTCTCAATACTTGCGCGCCTACCGAATCGACCCGCTCGCTCGCGCCGAAAACGGCCAGCGACTTGGGGGCGAACAAGGCATCCAGTGGGTGGCGAATCATTGGGGCCACTGTGCAGCGTCAGCAGGCTCCGTTCCAGTGGTTTGTGTCGGGGCTCCGCACACATGCTTGACTACCTTGTCCCCGGCGCTCACTCGGCGTAACGTCCGGGCTGCCTCGATTCCCGCGGCGGCCGGCGGTGGCGCCACAGGTGTGCCATCGGTGTTTTCACGTGTCGTCGCGGATATCGCACCGCTGGATTAGGATATGAACAGAGGATCGGAGCAAAAGCGGCACGTGAGACCAGGTGAGGCCGAAGAACGGACGCCGGACGAACCGAGACGACCGGCCGAATCGGCGCTGGCGGAGGACGCGTTCGGAAGCACGGAAGCTGGCAGAAGCATCGAGAGGCTCGTTCAGGCGGTCGAGCGCCACCAGATCGAGCTCGAGCAGCAGAACAAAGAGCTGCGCGCGGTTCAGATCGAGCTCGCCGAGAGCCGCGACCGCTACTACGAGCTCTACGACCTCGCGCCCGTGGGGTATCTCAATCTCACTCATCAGAGCAGGATTGCGGGAGCGAATCTAACGGCCGCGGATCTCTTGGGTGTGAAGCGCGACGAGCTGCTCGGACAGCGGCTTTCCTCGTTCGCGCTTCCGCGTCACGCCGATGCACTGCAAGCCCACCTTCGGGAAGTACTTCGCAGCGGCAAGAAGCAGGGGTGCGATCTCACTCTCGGTACGAAGGAAGGTCGCCCGATCCCGGTGCACATCGAATCGGTCGCTTTCGCCGACGCCACGGGTCAGCGCAGCGAGTGCCGTTCCGTCCTCGTCGACCTGTCCGAGCTCAGGCTCGCGGAGGAAGAAAACGCGAGACTCACGGCCCAGCTCCATCAGGCCACGAAAATGGAGGCCGTCGGGACGCTCGCGAGCGGCGTGGCTCACGACTTCAACAATCTCTTGATGGGCCTCGGTGGCTGCGCCGACATGGCCCTGAGCAGGCTACCGCCGAACAGCCCGGCGATCGCTTGCCTGGAGGAGATCAAGAAGGCAGTCGACAGCGGAAGCACCATCTCGAGACAGCTTTTGACGTTCAGCCGCAAAAGAAACGTGGAATCTACCGTATTCGAATTGAACGACGTCGTTACGGGCGCGCGAAATATGCTGGAGCGGCTGCTGGGCGAAGACATCGACGTCATGGTCCGCCTGCAAGCCGACGACAGCCGGATTCGATCGGATCTCGCGCAGGTAGAGCAGGTGCTGATGAATCTGGCCGTCAACGCCCGCGACGCCATGCCGAGAGGCGGGCGCCTCGTCATCGAGACGCGCCGCGTCTCGCTCGGCGAGCCCAACGAACCCTTGCTCCCCGCCGGAGACTACGTCGTCCTCACGGTCAGCGACAGCGGTCGGGGCATGACGGAAGAGACGCAGCAGCGTATCTTCGAGCCGTTCTTCACCACCAAGGAAGTCGGCAAGGGCACTGGCCTCGGGCTTTCGATGGTGCACGGAATCGTCGAGCAAGCGGGCGGGCACATCCAGGTGAAGAGTCGGCCGAACGAAGGAACGAGGTTCGAGATCTCGCTGCCCAACGCGCAGGAGCCGGTGACGCGAGCGCATTCGCTTCCGGCGTCGGGCGCCGAAGAACCGTTCGGCGCGGCGACGGTCCTGCTCGTCGAGGACGAGCGGACGGTTCGGATGGCCACGCGCTTCTATCTCGAACGGGGCGGCTACCGAGTCATCGAGGCGGACGGCGGTCCCGCGGCAATCGAACTTTGCCGGGACCACTCGGGGCAGATCGATCTCTTGCTGACCGACGTCGTGCTGCCCGGGATGGGTGGCGCGGAGATTGCCCGAGTGATTCGCGAGCTCAGGCCCGGGACCAAAGTCATCTACATGTCCGCCCATCCCGCCGAGTGGCTGGTGAGCCGGGGGCGCATCGAAGAAGGAGTGCGAACGATCCAGAAACCGTTCGGCGCCGAGCTGCTCCTCTCCCGCGTTCGCAAGGTCCTCGGTGGGACGTCCGGCGAGCGCGACCGCGTGCGGTCTCGACTCGTGTCGCGTCCCTCGGCGACCGAAAGGCTAAAAGACGTCCGAACGGAGGGACGCGCCACGGTGCTCATCGTCGATGACGATCGAGTCGTACGCTCGGCCCTCTGCCACCTGTTGAGATCGATGGGTTACCAGATTCTGGAGGCCGAGGACGGAGCGGCAGCGGTCGCTGTGGCTCGCGGGCACGACGGCGCGATCGACGTGCTCCTGGCCGACGTCCGGCTTCCCGGAAAGCCGGTAAGGGAGGTCGCGGAGGAGCTTCTGGCACTGCACCCGGGAATCGGCACGATCCTCATGTCGGGCTCCCCGAGGAACGCGGCGATTCACGAGGGTCTCATCGACGACACTGGCATCTTCGCGCAAAAGCCGGTGAGCGTGTCCGAGCTCCGACGCATGATCGAAGGGCTGCTCGGAAACGTCGGACAGCGCTCGAGCGCTTGATCGGCCTTGACCTTCGATGGAGCAGGATCTTTCACGCGAGCAGCTCCGGCGCCAGCACGAACAACGCGCCGAACGCGACGAGCAGCGCTCCGCTGACGAGCTTCAGGATCTTGGCCCCGCGTTCGCCCAGGACGAGGCGGCGCGAGGTGACCCCGTAGACGACCACGACGAGCGCAAGCGGCACGACGTAGGCGACGTTGTACAGGCCGAGAAAGGCGTATCGCTCGACCCCGGACAGGTGCGACCGGAGCGAAAGCACCCGTGTGTAGACGTCAATCGTTTCTTCGGCCTCAGCCGGGAAGGGAACGGCGAGCGCGAAGCGCTGGCCACGACAGACTGGTCCCCTTCCTGCGACATCAGCGAGACGGACAAAGAATACCGCATTCGCGCTGGCCTGCCGAACGTCGAGAAAGACAACGTCCAGGTAACGCTCGAGGAAGGCATTCTGACCATTCAGGGAGAGCGCCGGGAAGAGAAGGAAGAAAAGGGCGTCAGATTCCACCGGCGCGAACTGTCGTACGGCAACTTCCTACGGCGGTTCACGATGCCCGACAACGCCGACGAGTCGAAAGTCGACGCGACGTTCAAGGACGGAATGCTGAGCGTCGTGATTCCCAAGACGGAGAAGCCCAAGCAAACCAGTGCGAAGAAGATCGCCGTTCACTGAACGGCGAAGCTCGGCGTCGCGCGGCGCGGGCAGGCCGCGCGACCGCCTCTACCGACGCTCGAGCCCGAACAGCCGACCACCCCAAGCCTCGAGAGCCTGCACGACACTGCCGGCCGCATCCTCAGCCACATAGCCCCAGGCTGCGGCAAGCTGAAGCGTGGCCGCCGGAGGTAATCGCGGTGAATCGCGGCGGAGGGATGAGCGCGACCAGCCGCGCCAAGAACTGCCATGGCGTCATCACGCGGTGAGTCTGATCCGGCCGCCAGGGATTCTTGATGCGGTAGGCGATGCGTCCATCCGCGAGGACGCTGAGCCGTTCGAGGCTGAGCGGGGGTCGAGCGCAATAGCGGAGCAAGAGCTCGCGACCCAGGCGGTTTGAGCAGGGACGAAAACGCCGGCGTGAAGGTGGTAGCCACGGGCTTGTCCGACGAAGCGGCTGCGCCGCCCCCGCCGCGGCGCAGGCAGACCGAGCGGGGATTCTGGCTCGCTCTTCGTGCCGTCGTCCTCGACGCGGCAGAGCTCGCCGACGCCGACGG
>DASWGX010000426.1:0-6411 GCA_036393455.1 Polyangiaceae bacterium | reverse complement strand
GCTGAGCGGGCCGAAGGCGTGCAGAACGCGGTTCAGCCGCCGCAGGGACCGCGGCACGAAAATAACGACCTCGACGCGACGGCGCAGGTCGACGAGGCGCGTGCGCGCGATAGCCGCGATCAAACGGCGCCAGAACTCGGCGAACGGACGCGGCTCGCCGCGAACGCTGAGCGGCGCGCCGACCCAGCGATCGCGATCGACGGCCATGTAGATGTTGAAAGCGGAGAGCCCGTAGGCGAACGCCGCGAGCGCGGTGAACGCGCTGTGCTCGGCGGGAATCACCGGGAAAAAAGGCGGGAACCCGGCGCCGAGCTCGCTCGCGAAAGGGGGGACGCCGAGCACGTCCGAACGCGTCACGAGCTCGGTGGTGCGGCGCGCAATGGCGGTGCGCTCCGCTTCCGAAGCGCCGTGATAGTAGTCGGTGCCGACGAGGTCGACCACCTTGGCCACGCTCGCGGGATCGAGCGGCGTCGCGTGCTCCATCGGCGGAAGATTGTGGCTCAACGGGACGCCGCGAATGCCGCGCTCTCGCAGCATGTCACTCATGTGCGCGAGCGAGTCGCACAAGAGCACTTCCTGAAACTCCGCCCAGTCGAGGTGCTCGCGGAGCTCGGCCGGCGTGCGCGCGGTCATCGAGTGCGGCGGCACCACACGCTCGAACGACGCAATCGAGCGCGCGTACGCCGCGCTCAGGGAGGTCAAAGACTCGTAGCGCCGCGCGAGAAAGCGCCGGTACTGCACGAGTGCGTCCGGGTGATGATCTTGGTCGTAGACGCCATCGCGAAAGTAATAAGCGCCCTCGTTGTCCACTTGCACCAACACGACCGGACCGTCTGGGAAGCACGCGCGCGCAATGCGCGGCGCGACCGCGTCGAACCACCCGGCCACGGAGCGCAAGAAGGCGCGGCTCGCGTAGCTCGGTACCGGAAAGGCCCGCGGGGGCACCGGCAGCACGACCGGGCTTCCTCGCGGCGAGAGCGCCTGACACGCGCGATCCCAGACCACCCGCTCCGGAATCCCGAAGTACGTCAGCTCGGCATTGACGTGCGGGCCTGGCCGGACGCTGCACCACAGGCCCGCCTCGCGCACGAGCGTGAAGAACCGCCCGAGGTCGAGCTCCGGGCGTCGTTCGCCGAAATCATACGCGCCGGCGGAGCGCTCGTGGACCGCCCACGGCACGTAGGTGTCGACCAGCGTGCAACCGAGGCGCGCGAGCTCGGAGAGCGCGCGGGACCAGTCCTTGGGATCGAGACGCCAATAGTGCAGGCTCCCGGCGAACAAAGGAACTTCGCGGTCGCCTACGACGAGTCCACCGCGCGTCAGACGGACGTTCTTGTCGTGTTGCGTGACGACGGCACCCGCGCTATCCGCCATGCTCTTTTCGAAGCTAGTACGCTCGAGCGACGATTCAAACTGCCGGGACCGTCGCGGGAGGCTGGCCGGTGGCTCGGACACAGCTCAGCGCATCGCCGGGCCGACCTGTCGGCTCCGACCTCGGCGTGGGAGGTAGCCTGGGGAAGAAGCTCGTCGGGACGTTCGGAAACACACTCGCGGGCACCGGCCGACTCGATCGTGCGGCACTTGCCGCGACCGCTGCGCCGGGTTGCTTCCGCGTGCTTGTAATGGGTCTTTCAATATTCCGGACTCGGCGAGCGCACGCTCGCGTGGACGCTTGCCGGGATTTTTGGCATGAAAGAGCGATGAGCAGGCCTTATCCGAAACTGACCGAATACGTCCTCACCGCCGTCGCAGCAGCGCCGGCGCTCGCGTGCGGCTTCTTCAGCACCTCCGATACATCGGGCAACGCGAGCGGCGCCGGTGGCAGCGCCGCCGCGACGACGGGAAGCGGCGGCTTCGGCAACGCGCCCGCGACGGGCACGGGCGGCACGAGCACGGCCGCGAGCACGGGCGGCGCCAGCGCGGCAAGTGGAACCGACGGAACGGGCGCGAGCGGCGCAACCGGCGGCACAGGTGCGAGCGGCGGCACAGGTGCGAGCGGCGGAACCGGCGGCACGAGCACCGAGTGCACCAGCTTCTCGGCCAGCGCTGTCGCGTTCGACGGACACTGCTACGAATACCTGGCCGAGCCCGCGGCGTTCAATGCTGCCCGGGCTGACTGCGAGGGACGCGGCGGATACCTGGTCACCATCAGCTCGGAGGGAAGAACCGAAGCGCAATTCCTGGCGGAGAACAGCTTCGTCTGGGAGCTCGGCGGCAGCGGCGAGCGCTGGATCGGCGCGAGTGACGGAAAGAGCGTCGGAGAAGCCGGCGACGGCACGCCGTACACCTGGATCACGGGCGAGCCCATGGACTTCGATAACTGGACCGAGGGGCAGCCGAACAACAGTGAGAGCTCCTGTCAAGAGGGCGTTGCTTGCTCTTGCGAAAGCGCCGCCTGCTACGAGCACTGCGGCTTCATGTGGGAAATGGAGACTACCCCGGGCATGTGGAACGACCGGCTGTGCGAGCACATCATTCCATACGTTTGCGAATGGGATGCGCTGTAAGACCGGAGAGCGAAGACACACTCCTCTTCGCGCGGCCCAGCGCAGTCTCTTCGCGACTCGTGCAAGCTTCGACTAGACTCTGTCGACGTGCCGACGTCGGAGCCATGCGTTCGTGCCGCTTGGCTTCGATCGGTGCCGGGTGCTGCTTTTCGTAGTGGGCGCACACATCTCCTCGAGGGTCCGCGATGACGAGCTCGTTGCTGGGCCGAGTCTCGTCGAGGAACGGCACCACGATGGTTATGCCGTGCGTTCGTGCCCAGCGCGCCCATCACCGCGATGCTTGCGAGCACCACGCCGAGCAAGGTCGCTTGGTGAACAAGTCGGCAACGCGATCCGCTATTTCGATTTCATCCAGGCCACGGCTCCGAGCGGATCGAGCTGGCGCTGCAAGAACTTCCTTGGACCGAACACCACGACGCCCGGCGCAGCGGCGCCTGCGGTACGGTTGGCAACGGCCAGAATGTCGGCCGGGGTCAAGGCCCGCGTCCGACTCTCCAAGTTGTCGAGGTAGTCGAGCTCGAAGCCCGCAGTGAAGTTCTGGCCGAGCTCGAAGGCGAGGCCCTCGTTGGTGGACAGCCTATCCGCTCGTCGGCCTAGAAACCGCATCTTTGCCGTCTCGAGCGCCTCCGCCTCCGGTTCTTCGCGAGTCCGCTGTCCCAGATCGCGGAGGATGGTCCAAACCAGTTGCCCGGCGTCGCTGAGACTGACGTCGCCTTCGATCCAAAGAGCTCCGCTTTGCGGACGTTGAAGGCAGCGCGAGGTAATGTCGTAGCTTCCGCCCGCGTGGTGCCGCACGAGCTTGTACGCGGTCGACGAGACGACGTCTTCGAAGAGCGCCGCGAACACGTCGGCGGCCAGCCCGTCAGGGCTCGAGAGGCCGACGCAGGGCACGACGACCAGGACGTAGGCATCCCGAAGCCCGCGGTCATAGGCGCGAATCTGTCCCCGTCGCCAAGGTTCCGAACGTGGAGTCAGGTCTTTGGGAATCGATGTGGTGTTGGCCCAAGCGCCAAACTCCCGCCGGACCAGCGCAAGCGTGCTCTCGACATCGAAGGCGCCCACGATGACGAGCGCGCCGTTGTCCGGACCGTAATGCTTCGAATGAAAAGTTTCGACGCCTTCCAGCGTAAACCCTTCAATCGCCGCGGGGTTGCCGATGAACGGCAACGTGAGCGGATGACCTCGACCGTGCAGTTGCTCCAGAGCCAGCTGCTTGCCAAAGCCTGTAGCTAGCGCGCGTTTCGCCCGCTCGACCAGCCGGGTCCGCGTAGCGCCAAAGCGCTTCGTATCGAAACGCGGTTCTTGCAGCATGCTCGCGAGCACCGTGACCCGCTGCTCGATCTCTGCGGCCGCGAAACTGCTGAGGAGAATCGTCCCGCTGGCATAGGCTCCGCGCTTCCAGAACCTTTTCGCCTCCGCGAAGCCTCGTTCGCCGGCGTGCGGACTGTTCGCAGCATTGAGCATGCCCATCGTCAGCCCGGCAAGACCGGAGCCGTTCACAGTGCCGTCGTCCCGCGCCGCTCGGTTGGCGTACGCGAGCGAGACCATGGGCAGGTCGCGGCGCTCGGAGAGCACGACGACCATCCCATTGGGTAGGATCTCATGCGTGATGGACGGCAAGCGCAGCACGGGCCCTTCGCTCGGCGCCGGAGGCTCGTCGCGAAATGCTGCGTCCGGTGTGCGCGTGAAAGGCTTTTCTGCCGGCGGAAACGCGGCGCAGCCGAAAATGATCGGCGCGCAAGTGATTCCGAGCGCCGCCATGCGCCAGAACGCCGTCATCGCGCAGTCAGCTCCACCAGCCCTTCCTCTGGGACGGACTGCGAAGGTTCGGCGTCCTTGACGTAAATGCTGACGCTCCGACATCGCAATAAACGTGCGACGAACCGCTCCATGTCCGAAGGTTCTAGAGCATCGAGTTCTGCGAGCCACGCCACGGGATCGAAGAGCCGCCGTTCGTAGAGCAACTCCGAGTCGTGGCGCACGGCCCATTTGAGCGGCTGCTCGATGCCTTGCAGTAGTGAGATACGGTTCTGCCTCTTTGTCCCTGGGAGTACCTTTCCCCAATCTCGCGCGGGCAGGTGACCCAGTGCGCGATCGATCGTCTCGTCGACGGTGGCATGGTCGAGCCCCTTGGTCAGGGTGACACCGACGGCGTACAGACGCGTCTCCACCGGGCCAAAAAGACCCGCGTTCGTGTCCACCAACGGGTACCGCTTGCGTAGCTCCACTCGAACCTTCGCCGCCAAGCTCCTGAGAGCCAACCGCATCATGATGCCTTGCACGCCGCCCGGGCGCGGTCCTCGCCAGACCCGGGCAACACGCTGTTCGAGCGGACGGCTCGTGACTACGATTTTCCGGTAGCGGTCGAAACCGGCGGCGCGCGGTGCGGCGACGCGCGTCAGCGACTTCCGCGGAGCCACGATCGGCGCAAAGTACTTGTGGATCTGGGCCTTCGCCGCGGCGGTTCGGAAGTCCCCCACGAGCAGCAGCACCGCGTTGTCGGGTCGGTAGTAGGTCTGAAAGACGGACTGCACGTGCTCAAGACGAATCTCGCGGAGCCCCGCCACCGGATCGACGGGGGGAGCGTACGGATGGTCCTCCCCAAGTACGAAACGGGAAGCCGTCTGCAATGGTTCGTAGCGATCGCGAACGAAGCGCAATAGCTCCTTTTCGACGACACGGCGTTCGACGTCCAAGGAGCGCTGGCTGAGTTTCTCGAGCGTAAACGCCATGCGCTCGCTCTCGACCCAGAGCAAGGCGGGAAGCGCGCTCGGCGGTGCCGTCGCGTAGTAGCGCGTCACACGGTCGTCGGTCGCTCCGTTGTAGTTCGAGGCGCCGGCTCGCTCGAGAACGCGGTGGATTTCCAAGTCTTGGAGATGCCGCGAGCCGCGAAACGTAAGGTGCTCGATCAAGTGAGAGAGCTGGTGGAGCCCCGGCGGGTCATCGGCCAGCCCTATTCGGTAGCTCACGACCAGAGCTACCTGACCACGCGGCGCCGTTGGCTGAAGCACCACCCGGAGCCCATTTTCGAGTCGATGCTGTTCCGGCTTCGGAAGTTCGGCGAGCCAGCGCCTCACTTCATCCGAGTCCGTCGCGGTGTGGGTTTCGGACTCGCTGCCCTGTCCTCGACTCTGAGCCCGGGCGAGCGCCGGGCACACTGCCACGAGCGCCAACCCGAGGATTCGAGCCGTCCAGTGCCGAGGGGGCCCACGCATTCCCACGCCCGTCGACTACCACGAACTAGCAGCTCCGCGAAGCATCCCCTTTTCCCCGCGCCCCGGCTGGTCCAAGCTCGGCCCCGAAGGTGCCCATGACCGACCATCGCTACGAGCTCTACTACTGGCCGATGATTCAGGGACGCGGCGAGTTCGTTCGTCTCTTGTTGGAAGACGCGGACCAACCCTACGTCGACGTCGCACGATTGCCGGAGGAAGAAGGCGGAGGCATGCCGGCGCTGCGCCGCGCGCTCTCCGAAGCGCCGTTCGCCTTCGCGCCGCCGCTCCTGAAATGCCAAGGGGCCTGGGTCTCGCAGACCACGGACATCTGCGCGTTTTTGGCCAAGCGTCACGGGCGCATGCCGCCGGCCGAAGGCGCGGACCGGCTCGCCAACCATCTCGCGTTCACGCTCTACGACTTCGCGGTGGAGACTCACAATGTTCATCACCCCCTCGGGCCTTCCCTCTACTACGAAGATCAAAAGGAGGAGGCGCTGCGCGCCGCTCCCCCCTTCTTCGAGCATCGCCTCCCCAAGTTTCTCGGGTTCTTCGAACGCTGCATCGAGCGCAACGCCGCCGCGGAGCCGTGGCTCCTGGGCGGCGCTTTGAGCTACCCCGACCTTTGGCTGTTTCAGCTGGTCGAGGGGCTCCGCTATGCGTTTCCGAAGACGATGGCCGCGCGCCTCCCG
>DASWGX010000425.1:0-1799 GCA_036393455.1 Polyangiaceae bacterium | reverse complement strand
GCAGCGCCGGTACCAGGTACGCCAGAGTCTTGCCCGTTCCCGTCCCGGCCTCGCACAGCAGAATGCGCCCTTCGTCGAGCGTACGTTCGACCGCTTCGGCCATCCGCAGCTGGCCGGTACGGACCTCGTAACCCGGCAGCGCGCGAGCGAGGGCTCCCCGTCTGGAAAAGAGCTCCGCGCTTCGGCTCATCGGCCCGGCCTGGCGGCGTTCGTCCCCGGTGCAGTCGAATCGCGCGTCGCGATCACACGCTCGGACCGGACGACGAGCTCGTCTCGGCGTCCACGAATTCGATGCCGGCGATCTGACCGTCGCTCTCGTTCTGCACCCAAACGACACGCCCTCGTCGCGTCTGTTGATCGGAGTCGTCACCGATGGCGAGCGTATACTCTTGCCCGGGCTCCACCGGCTCCTCCAGCACCACGCGCACGCCGCCGCGGCTGACGTTGAGAGTCCAGCCCTGTACGGATCGCTCACCCGACGTAACGGTGATGCGTTCCGATGCTTCGCGCCGCGCGCCACCTGTGCCTCTTCGCTGACTCACGGCCCGGATACCATAGCAAAAGCACGGCTCGGGGAGGCATCGGCCTTGACGAAAGACGCTCGGTCTTGCAAACCTTGCGCGCTCGGCACCCGGAGCGTGCCCGAGAGGCGGCTCGACCCTTCGCGAAGCCGCCAGACCGCGCTACCCGAAGGCAACTCGATGCCTAGTTCATGCAAGGGGCATGCCCGTCGACGACATCCGTGAGCTAAAGCAATTCCTGGTAGGCAAGGGGTTCGAAGCGTACCGGACTTTGCAGCGCACTGTCGTGCTCGCGGAGCGCGTGCGCGAAAATCTGATCCTGGACAGCGGAGTCTCCGCCACCGTGAACCCGCTGGGGGTCAGCGTCACGCTGCGAGCGCAGGCCAGCCAATTTGCCGCTCTGACGGACGAGCAACTGTACGGCATTCTCCGTGACCATGCCGCCGAGCTCCGAGCGCGCGGCTACTCGGAGACTTCGGCGCGCGCGGTGCCAGTGCACGACCCGGGCGACAAAGCCACCGTGCTCGACACCTGGTTCGAGCTCGAGCTCGAGCGACCATCGAGCGACCATCAAGAGCTGGTATCCGAGCTTCGCTTCGCCCTCGCTCTGGAAAGGACGCTCAGCGGCCGCGGCTGACGGCCCGCGCGCCGGCCGATGGACCGAGCCGGGCGAGCGTGGTATTGCCGCGAGCCCGCAACCGGGACGGGCCGGTCGCGATCAGGCGCGTTCCCGAGGTCGATTTCGCAACATGCTGAGCTTTTTTCGTGGTGGCGGCGTCGCCAAGGCCGTGATGGCCGTGATCGTTTTCATGATCATCCTGGTCTTCGCGCTGGAGTTCCGACCCGGCCGAGGCATGGTGAGCGGCATGCACGACGAGTGTGCCGTGGAATACGACGGCTACTGCGTGCGCTCGAAGGAATACTTCGCGGCCTACGGCCTGATTGGCGCCTCGCGTCTCTCGCCCAAGCAAGTCAAGCAGCTCGAGCTGCGCAAGCAGGTTCTCGACGGCCTGATCGAGCGGGAGCTCCTCATCGAGGCGGCCCAGCGCTACGGGCTCGGCGTCAGCGAAGACGCGCTCAACGCGGAGCTGGAGCAGGGCCGCGTGCACGTTTCACTGCCTGCCGAGAGTGGACAGATGCTGAGCTTCTACCTTGGGCTGTGCGTCCGCGCCGCCGGCTTCGGCTGCGAGCCCGGCACCGAAATGTTGCGCCAGCTCGACGCGCTCACCGACGGCAAGTTCGATTACGACCGCTACGTTCGCAACGTCCGCGTGTACA
>DASWGX010000424.1:0-9576 GCA_036393455.1 Polyangiaceae bacterium | reverse complement strand
CGACTCCCCAACCGAACCCCTCTCCCGGGGCCGCACCGGCGCGCGGCTCTCAACACCGATCAAGGCTGGGGGCGACCCCCTTTCGCTTGCGAAGGAAATACCTGAGTCTCCCCCGCTGGGGCACTTTGCCTATCGCGTCTGCCGAACAGCGCGACGTCCCTCGAAAGCGAACGACGTGTCTACGAAACGAACGGCAGACGCGCCGACGGAAGAATCCGGGGCACTCGCGAGATGACTCGAGAAGGCCGCGCCCAAGGGCCGGACCTGGCATTGACCGAACCGGCAATGACCGAACCGAGAAAGTAAGACAACGAAAAGAAGACGACAACGCGAGAGACGAGATGCGAGGGGAGCGCGTGAGGGGAGCGCGTAGAAAAATCTGGCAAAGGGCCTAGACAAATGAGCAAAGGTAGTGACAGGATGCGACCCTGCCGCTTTTCGCGGGCACCTTCATACACAGAGCACGGTCGGAAGCACGTGAAGTGGCAGGCATCAACGAAGAGCGCAGCGAAAGGTAGCCACGCAAACGAGACCAAAGGGTAGTTGAGCAAGGCAAGCCAGGCAAGTAGAGCCAGAGAGTAGAGCCGGGAATCAGAGCCAGGGAAGGACGTTGCCGCGCGGTTCCCCCGCGCCGGCACTCAGGCGAGTTCTGCGTCTAAATCCCAGAAGAGCTAGCAAAAACGGAGTCCGAGATCACGGCGAGGCTACGTCCCGCCTGCGAGCGGAGGCGCGCGTGTCGGGGAAGACGTCGATTGGATGAAAATGGAGGTTACATTGAAAACTAGGCATTACAAATCCGTCTCTTGCTCGCCCCGCGTGTGGGCATGGGCGCCTGTGTTGGTGGGGCTCGGTTGCTCGAGCACGAGCGTCGAGGAACGGCTGGGGACGAAGACCCAAGCAATTGCGGCCGAGTCGGCGCTAATTCTGGGTTTCGAGGATGCGACGGACTGGGCCGTGAGCACCGGCGCCGTCAGCTCCACGTCCAACCGGACGCAGGGAAATGCGGCGCTCGCCGTACGAGCGCCCGTCAACTACACCTCGTTGGTCAGCGCAGCCCTCGACGCGAGCGCCGTCGTGGGCATCGAAACAGCCGGCGCGGCGATCTCCGTCGACTTGTTGATGCCCGAAGAACAGCCGAACCCCTGGTACTTCGGTGCGGTTCAGCTGTACGCGAGCAGCCCATCGAGCGGGGTCTACAACCAGTACCTGAGTCAAGTAGAGCTCACCGGGAAGCCGCTCGGTGAGTTCGTGACCTACGAGTTTCAGGTTCCCGATTTCGTTCGGAGCCGACTGGCCGCCGGAACCTTCACGGATCTCACCTTCACTCTGGCCCTGAACGCGCCGTTCGGCGCAACCGGCACGTACATTTTCGACAACCTGCACGTCGTCGGCCACGAGCTGCCCACCGGCACCGATCCAGCGTGCGCGTTGCTCTTGCGCATGGATGAACCCGAGTGGACCGGAGCTCCTGGAGAAGTTGTCGACAGCTGCGGCGGGGACGACAACGGCACCGTCGTCGGCGCGGCCAGCGTGACCGATGGCCAGTTCGACGGCGGAGGTCTGTTCGAAGGCGGTTGCATCGAGATCGCGGATTCGCCGGCCTTGCAAGCGACGACGGAGCTCACCTACACCGCGTGGGCGCGCCCGTCGGGAATGGACGGTGTCTCGCCCTTCGGCATCCTGTCCAAGCGCGTCGACTTCGCCGTGGAAAGCTCGTTCAGCATGTTCATCCTCACCCAAAACCGGCTTTTCTTCGACATCGGTCAGACCCGCTACAACGGCAGCACCCACTTGCAGAACGGCACCTTTTACCACCTCGCGGTCGTGTTCGACGGCAACCTGCCGATCGAAGAGCGGGTTCGCGCCTACGTCGACGGGGAGCTCGAGGTCATCGACCCCCAAGGAGAGGCCACCCTCCCGCCCTTCACTTCGCCGCTCTCCGTCGGTTGCCTGGGTGGCAATCCCACCGTGCCCTTCGCCGGAGACCTGGACGAAGTGACTATCTGGACGCGCGCTCTCAGCGACGCCGAGATCCAAGCCCTGGCGAGCGGACCGGCGCAGCCGTGATCGCCTGCGCCCGACACAGCTCACCGAAAGATCGAGTGTGAGCCTCACGAGCGACTCGCCCGCAACACCTCGTGCTGTTAAGTTCAGAACACGGAGGTTCTGAGCGGACGGGTCCGCCACTGCGCAGCAACGAGCAAACCGACGTTACCGGCACCGTCAGGCGGCGGGCGCTTTCACGGCCGCTTCGTACACGGCCGCGAGCCTCCGAACTTCGTCGATGAGCTCGGCGAGCGGCGGGACGTCGTTGTCGCGCTCCAGCGCCACGGCTACCGGACCGGTGCGGCGCAAAGTGAAATCGAGCAGCTCGAAGACCGGATCGATGACCGGCGCTCCGTGCGTGTCGATGATGAGGCCGTCGCTCATGCGTGTGTGGCCCGCGACGTGGATCTGTATCACGCGGTCGAGCGGCAGCTGCGCGATGAAGTCGCGCGGATCGTAGCCGTGGTTCTGCGAGTTCACGTACACGTTGTTCACGTCGAGCAAGAGACGGCATCCGCTTCGGTCGACGACGCGGCCGATGAACTCGGCTTCGGGCATTTCAGGCTCTCCCGCGTACGCGTAGAAAGAGATGTTTTCGACGGCCATCGGGACGCCGAGAAAAGCTCCGACACTTTGCACGCGCGCCGCGACGCGCTCGACGTTCTCTTCACAGAGCTTGAGCGGCAAGAGCTCGTGCAGCACGACGGGTCCAGCGCTGCTGAAACAGAGGTGATCCGAATGCCACGGCGACGCGACGTGCCGGACGAAGGCGCGGAGATCGTCCAGGTAGCCCGGATCCGGCTCGGCGCTGGCGCCGAGAGACAGCGTGAGCCCGTGACTGACGAGCGGGTAGCGCTGCTTCACGCGCTCGAGCAGGGCCGGGAAATAGCCGCCGCGCCGCATGTAGTTCTCGGGCGCAACCTCGAAGAACGCGACGGGCAGGAGCGGCGCGTCCACCACTTCCTCGAGAAAATCCCAGCGCAGGCCGAGCCCGACGCCGGTGGGACGCGCGCCCGGCGACGCCTGGTTGGCTTTTCTGACACCGGTCACCGGCGCAGCATAGCGCCGATGCCGGAGATCGTCATTCGGGCACGAGTTCGAGCTCGAGCGCGACCTTCGCGTGCCGCGCGATGTCGCGTCCAACTCGCGCGAGCTCTTTTGCCAGGAGCACGCCGTGCGCGTCCCGTGGCGCGACGTCGAACGTCTCGAGCTCGAGCAGCGTCGGCTGGCTCGTCGTCACGACGATGCGCGTGGGTCGCGCCGCGTCGCGGCCGTCGTAGTGGAGGCTCGCGGCGCCGCGCACGGTCTCGGTGGCGCGCCGATCGTGCAGGCGCAGCGCGCCGCGTGCCACGAACGTCGCGCGCCGCACTTCTTCGGCGCCCGCCTCGCTTCCCGCGGGCGTGATGTCCTGCGAGAGCTCGACGTCGATTTCTTCGAGCTCGAAGCTCGCGAAGCGGAGCCGCTCGCGCTCGGCTTCGGGACGGCTGCTTCCGAGGTCGAGCCAATTGAGCGCCTCGCTCACCCGCGCCGGGTCGCGCGCGCCGGCGTCGCCCTCGAGCGTCGCGGCGCCGACGTCGATGCGCGCGGACCCGCGCGACCGAGAGGGATGATCGAAGTCCAGCGTGAAGCGACCGTCCACGATCGGGAAAGTGCCGCGGATCGGCAGCGACCGCGTGCCGGCGTCGAAGTCGACCCGGCTCCGTTCCGTGACGCGATACACGACGGGCCGCGAGCGGCGCGTGGCGCTCTTTTCCGGTCGAGCCGGCCAGGGCGCGCTCGGTTCCGCCGGCGCCGCCGATCGGTCGGCGTCTCGCTCGCAACGCGAAAGAAAAAGCGCGAGCGCGGCGCCCATGAAGAGGGCGCCTCGGTGAAGCGGCCCGCGCGAGCTCAGTGCCATACCCCCGCCGTGGCGCTCCAACCGAAGTAGTCGCGCGCAAGGTCGAGCGCGCCGCCGATGCGCCACTCCGTCCCGGCCTCGAAGATGTCGAAGATGCTCCACTCGACCAGCTTGATGTCCAGGCCGCTCGTGAAATGCAGCCGCGCTCCTGCCGGGCTGGACCGGAAGCGAGTCGGCTCGAGGTAGCTGCCGCCGCGCAGCAACAGAAAATGCGGGATCGGCTCGATCTCGACGCCGAGCCGCGGCGAAAGACTGATCGATTGGCCCGAGCGTTTTACGGCCCGTTCCAGAAACGACTCGATGCCCACGGCATTGTCCGTCGCGCCGGTGACGACGAGCGACGTCGAAATCAAGAGCTTGAAGCGGCTCATGCTTTCGTAGCGCTGTTTCAAGCGTTCGCGCGTGACCCTCTTGGCGCGCTCCAGAGCGAGCTCGTCGAGCGCCGCTTCCGTTTCGAGCTCCGCGTCGATGGCGGCGATGGCCGCTTCCACGTCGGGCCGCTTCCGGGCGCGCTCCACGAGCCACGCGCGCCGGCGCTCGCGCTCGGCGGCGCGATAGTCCACGAAACGCCGCACTCGAACGACCAGGTCGCGCGGATCGTCCCAGCGCGGGTTGAACGGCCGCGGCCCGAGTTGCACGGCCGCGCCGACGTTGATGTCCCAGGGCAGGATGAGGCGGTTCGGCAAGAAGAGCTCGTCTCCGGTGTCCGGGTAGAGCACGCTGACCTGGCTTTGTTCCGGTACCGCGCGGCTGTCCACCGCGGCGTGGGCGGCGAAGCCGACGCGCACCGGCGCCTCGTTGGGCCGCCACAAGAGCCCGAGCTCCGGAGCGACGCCGGTAGTCGTGAACAGGTTCTGGTTCCCGCCGCCCGGTTGCGACGGCGCGTTGCGGTTCACCACCGTGAGGCCCGTCGTTCGCAGCCCGAGCCCGACGAAGAACTGCCCGTCCGCGAAAGCGCGAGCCACCAGCGTGTGCCCAGTTCCAATCCGGGCGCGAAGCTCGTCCTGCTGCGCCCCGGCGCGCTCGCCGCGCAAGAGTCCGTACTGCTGTAGCCCCGTCGTGAGCCCGAGGCCCCACGGACCGATTTGCAGGTTGATGGCGGCGTCCAAAAAGACGAACTCGAGCGAGTTGGTCTTCGGCAAGTCCGTTGTCTGGCCGGAATTGAAGAAGTCCGCTTTCTTGAGCGACGAAGGAAACGTGATGCCGATCCCGAGGTCATAGTCGATGTTGGCGAACGAAAAAGGCATGCGTACGGCGGGAGCCGCGGGGTTCTGCGAATCGCCGTCCACGTTTTCGCCGATGGCGACGTACGCGCCGGCCATGCCGATCACGCGCGAGCTCGCGAGCACGGGCCCTTGGAACAAGTCGATCGCGTAGTCGTTGGTCGTGATGCGGCCGCCCTCGGCCGCCAACCCCTGCGCCGCGGCCGACGCGAGCTCGGAAAGGACCGCGAGCGCCACCAAGCCCGGGATCAGGGCCCGAGCGCGCCTCACGCCCGCTCTCCGACTTCGCCGCGCCGTTCGCGGGCGAGGCGAAACTCGGTTTTCAGCACACCGAGCAGCACGCCGAACGCGCCCGCGCCGAACAGGCAGAGCATCGGTCCGAGCGCGCCGCCGATCGCCATCAGGAACGTGATGAACACGAAGGTATCGCGTTTGAACAGCGGTTTGATGAAAGCCAGACGCCCGGGCTGCGCGCTCGGGACGCTGAGCGGGTAGGCGAGCAGATCGCCGGACCCGATCTGGATCAAGTAGCGGTAAGTGAAGGCCGTCGACGCGAGCCCGCTCACGAGCCCGAACAGGGCCACCCACAAGTACGCCTCGCTCTCTGTGGCGCGGTAGAGCCCGACGCCGGCGGCGCCGAAGAAGGCATAGTTGGTCACGTCGTCACCTACCGTGTCGAGCCACTGACCTGTGCGCGACGTTCGGTGCGTGACGCGGCTCATCTCGCCGTCGCAGCCGTCGAGCACGCTCTGCAGCTGGAACAGCGCCGCGCCGGCTACGCCGCCGAAGTAGTCGCCGCGCGCCGCCAGCCCGGCACCGGCGAGGCCTACGCCCAGGATGAGGAGCGACAGCTGGTTCGGCGCGAGCGGAGTCCTGACGAGCAGACGGCTCAAAGCGAGCGAGAGATAGCGGTTGAGAAAGCGCGAGGTCCAGCCATCCTCCGTTTTTCTGAGCGAGCGAAACAACTTCTGCTCGGCGTCGCGCGCCGAAGCGCCGTCAACGACGAGCACCGGCTCGAAAAAGTAGGGGACGGACTTTCGAGCACGAAACCTTGAAAGCTCGATGACGCTGCCCGCGCCGAACGCCGGGTCCGAGGTCAGCTCTCGCAGCGTCGCTCGGTGAACGATCAGGTGCGCGGGCGCGACCACGACACGAACGCCCGGCGCGGGTGCGCCGGTGACGGGCAGCTCGAGCCGGCGATCGACGAGACACGCCCGGGTGCGCCGCGCGTCTTCGCCTGCCGCGATAGCGGCGGCGCCCGCTGCCTGGGCGTCCAAGGCCAGGCGCAGAGCGAGCGAAAGCCCGCCCACCCGGCGTCCCGGATCGACCGCATCGGATTCCAAGAGATCGAGGACCCAGAAGTCGACCGGCGGGGCCATCGGGGGTCAACATAGGCGGCCTGGTCGCGGAAAGGCGAGCGTTCGTCGGGCCAGGAAAAAGCGCCCGCAAAGCTCCCGGCCGCCCGAGCCTCGACCGAGAAGCGGCTCGGGATATAGTGCCGCGGTGCCGTTCTCGAGCGAGTTTCGCTGCTTCTTCGGCTGCCCCGGCTCCTTTCCGGTGGAGACGCCGATCTACCGCTGCCCGACCTGCGGCGGCTTGCTCGACGTCGTGCACGACCTCGACGCCCTCCGGCAAAAGAGCGGTTCGGAGTGGAGCAAGCTCTTCGACGATCGCTACAAGCTCAACGTCTGGCCCTACGGCTCCGGGGTGTGGGGCAAACGCGAATGGGTCATGCCCCACGTTCCCGACGACGACATCGTGTCGATGTACGAAGGCGGCACGAACCTGTTCTGGGCCGATCGCTACGGCCGCGAGCTCGGCCTTACGGAACTCTGGGTCAAGCTTTGCGGCAACAGCCACAGCGGCTCCTTCAAAGATCTCGGCATGACGGTGCTCGTCAGCGTCGTCCGCATGGCGATGCGGCGCGGCCTCGAGATCAAGGCCGTCGCTTGCGCGTCGACCGGGGATACCAGCGCCGCCCTGGCCGCCTACGGCGCCGCCGCCGGCATGCCCGTCGTCGTGCTCTTGCCGCGCGGCAAAGTGTCCACCGCTCAGCTGGTGCAACCGATCGCCCACGGCGCGCTCGTGCTCGGCCTCGACACGGACTTCGACGGCTGCATGGCCATCGTCCAGCGTCTCGCCGAGGAAGGCATCGTCTACCTCGCCAACTCCATGAATCCGCTGCGTCTCGAGGGGCAGAAAACCGTCGGTATCGAGGTGGTGCAGCAGTTCCAGTGGCAAGTGCCGGACTGGATCGTGCTGCCGAGCGGCAATCTCGGCAATGCCTCCGCCTTGTACGCCGGCTTCAAGATGATGCGCGAGCTCGGCGTGATCGACCGGTTTCCGCGCTTGGCCGTGGCGCAGTCGGAGAACGCGAACCCGCTGTACCGCGCCTGGAGCCAGGGCAAGCGCGAAGTCGAGGCGATCGTCGCCAAGCCCACCCAGGCCACGGCGATTCAGATCGGCAACCCCGTGAGCGCGCCGCGCGCCATGCGCGCGCTCGAAGCGATGGACGGCATCGTCGAACAAGCGAGTGAACAAGAGCTCGCGGACGCCGCGGCGCGCGCCGACAAGACCGGCATCTACGCCTGTCCGCACACCGCCGTCGGCCTCGCCGTGCTCGAAAAACTCGTGCAGCGCGGCACGATAAAAAGCGACGACCGCGTCGTGTGCATCTCGACGGCGAACGGCCTCAAGTTCACCGAATTCAAGATCAACTATCACGAAGGCCGCATCCCCGACGTCGACTCCAAAGAGCGGAACCCCCCCGTGCTCTTGCCGCCGAATTTCGGCAAGGTCGTCGACGCGATCGCGGCGCGGTTTTCCTGACGCGCGCAGACGGCGCCCTCATTTGCTCCGGGGAGCTCGATGTCGGCCTCCTCGTCGTGGATTCGCTGGCGGCGGCCCCGTAGCGGATCGCGCACGCGCTCGAGGCGGCGCCAGAGAAATTCAGAGCCCGCAAGCTCTCGGTCGCCAGCCGAGGAGATCGAGAAGCGCTTCGTCCGAGAAAATGTCGTTGCAAGCGGGGAAGGCTTCGGGACAGTCCGACGCGTCGCTGCAAAGGGCGCCGTACCCGGTGACCATGGAGCAACTCAGGTACTGGTTTTCTCCGAGCGAGTAGAGGCACGACTCGCCGAGCGCGCAGTCCTCGTTGCCGTCGCAACCCGCGACCAAGCAGCCGCCGCTGCAGCCGGGATCGCCCCGAGGCGCGCAGGAGACGCCTTGGTCGACGATCACCCCGGCGACGCAGACCTCCGTTTCCGGATCACAGCGTTCGTCGCCGCACCGCACCCCTTCGGCGCCCGGCATGGCGCCGCCCATGCCGTCGCCTCCCGTTCCCGTCGAGCCCATCGGGTTTCCGCCCGGGCCGTCCTCCGCTCCGGCGCCGCCGTCGCCACCCGAGCTCGCGCCGCCGGCGCCGGTAACACCGGTCATGCCGCTCGTGGTGCTTGCGCTCGTGCTCGTACCGGTGCTGCCCGCCGGCATACCGCCGGCGTCCGCGTCGCCGCCGCCTGCGCCCGTTCCCGGAGCACCGCCGGAGCTCGCGGAGCTACCGGTCGACGCGTTGCCGCTGGGGCGGTCGCCGTCCGCCGTCGAGGTCGTGTCGCAAGCGAACGCGCAGCCCAAACCGAAGAGCACGGCGGCGCCCGTGCGCGCGCGCCCCAGCCGGTGCTCCGATGATCCCCCGTGTACGAAAGCCCTCACGATGCCGCGGATACTAGCCGAACCATCGACCCGTGTCGAGCGAAGCGGCCCTCAATCCCGCAGCTTGCGCAGCACGTGCTGCAATAGCTCGCGCGAAACGGCCAGCATGCGGGCGGCGCCGCGCCGGCTACCTTGAGAGCGGTCGAGCGCTTCCTTCACCATGGTGCGGCGCAGTGCTTCCTCGGCTTCCTTGAGCCCGATGTGACCGACCGCGCCGCGAGCCGAGAGCGCGATGTCGGGAGGCTCGGTCAGGGCCTTTTGCACGGCTCGTTCGAAGGCAACAAGGTCGACCGGTTTCTGCAAGTACGCGCGAACGCCGAGCCGCGCGAGCTCGAACGAATCACGAGGCTCTGCGTAGGCGCTCAGCGCGACGACGGCCGGGAGCGGTGCGTCGGGGCCGAGCGCCGACAAGAGGTCGGCGGCCGTCCCATCCGGTAGCATGAAGTCGAGCACCAAAAGCTCGGGGCGAAACTCCGTGAGCTCCTTCCGTGCCGAGGCGATGTCGCCCGCGGAGCGTCGTTCGAGCGCCCACGGGCGGAGGGCATTTTCCAGGGTGCGGCGCAGGCTTGGGTCGTCTTCCACGACCAGAGCGCGCTTGACCGGAGGCTCCATGCGCCAGGTGCGGCGGCTGCTCGAGTCTTGCGCGCCCACGGTAGTTCCTGGTCTCATAGGAGAGACAGGGCAAGGACGCAATGCACGTCGTGG
>DASWGX010000423.1:0-5627 GCA_036393455.1 Polyangiaceae bacterium | reverse complement strand
GGACGGATGCTGAGCAGCCCTGGCGCGCGCTGCGGTACAGCGCGCAGGGCGGGATTGTAATCTTGACCGCGCGGCCCCGTCTTCTTGGTGCTCGGTGCCGGCGCGGATGAGCTCAGACGAACCCGCGGCAGCGCAAAATGTTGGGGCTCTACTTCGGTCGGGCGGAACGCCGCCCATTCGCGCCGGGCTTCGGCGGCGAATTCCCAGCGCTCCCACGGCTTCTTCGCCAGGAGCCCGGTCACGAAACCGACGACGCCGGGCGGCAGCTCGATGATCGGCTCGAGCTCGGGCGGCTTCGTGAACGCGTGCTCGCGCAGCAGCTCTTTCGAGTCGCCGCTGAACGGCGCGCGCCCGCTCAAGAGCTTGTAGAGAATGCACCCGAGCGCATATAGGTCCGTGGCGCCGCAGACGTGGTGCATCTCGTGCTGTATCTGCTCCGGCGCCATGTAGCCGGGGGTTCCGGCGCCCGCGTGCGGAGCGAACTCCATTGCCTTCTCGCCGTCGAGGCGCTCGTCGTGCGGGTCCTGCTTCAGCCACGCCAGACCGAAGTCCAGAATGTGGACGAGCGGCGGCTCTCCCGGAACGTTCTCGACCAGAATGTTCGACGGCTTCAGATCGCCGTGAATGATTCCGCGCGCGTGCGCGTGCGCCAGCGCGTTCAAGATTTGGTCGACGACGGACCAGATGATCGGAAACTCGAGCCGCGTGTACGACAGGTCGTGCAGCGAAACGCCGGTCGCGAGATCCATCGCCAGAAACGGCGAGCCGTCCATCAGCTGGCCGAAGTCGCGGGCGTGGACGATCGTCGGGTGGTCGAGCGCCGCGAGAGCGCGCGCTTCTTTGTAGAACCACATCACGTACTCGGCGACGGCGGCGCCCTCGGGTACGATCACCCTTTTTATCGCCACGACGTCGTTGCTCGAGTAATCGCGGCACTTGTAGACGATGCCCATCCCGCCCTCGCCGAGCACGCCCAGGACCTCGTAGCGTTCGGCCAACACGTCGCCGGCGTGCACCGGCGTCGCGGGCTGCCCGGTTTCGGGCGCCGCGTGCTGGGACTTCAGGCTGGCCGCGGACGGTATGCTCGGCGGCGCGCTTGGAGCACTCGAAGCACTCGGAGCGTCGACTGCCGGCGAAGTATCCGGCGAGCTCTGCGCGCGACGCCGTTCGGAACCGCGCGGAGCGCGCTTCTCCGCGACCGGTTCTTCGCCTTGCGCGGGCCCTTCGGGGCCGTCGAGTGTGCGCGCCTTCGCCATGGACTCGGCGGAGTTTACTGGCGAGCCTTCGGGCGTCGAGCGGGCTCGCCGAGCGGGGCGTCCGGTGAGGCTGTTGAAGAGCGCAGAACTCATTGAATCTGCTCCAGAATCGGCCTAGTGTGCGCGCTTTCCTGGCTCCCCGGAGCGTCCCTCCGGCCTCGTGGCGGGACGGTCTCGCTCACATTGCTAGAGTGCATCCGCCAGAAGTACGCTTTTGCGCGCGGGAGCCAAGCCCGCGTCATTTCACGATTTCTCCAAACGCTCCGAGGACACACACCGATGGCCGACGCGAGGCGCGCCCCTTTCGATCCACCGCTTGCAGAGATCGATCCCGAAGTCTTTCGCCTGATCAAAGAAGAAGAACTGCGAGAGGTTCGCAAGCTGCGCCTCATCCCGAGCGAGAACTACGTTTCCCGAGCGGTTCTGGAAGCTACCGGCTCGGTGCTCACGAACAAGTACTCGGAGGGTTACGTCGGGCGGCGCTACTACGAGGGACAGCAGATCATCGACCAGGTCGAGGCGCTCGCCACGAGCAGGTTATTGGAGCTCTTCGGCGCCGAGCACGTCAACGTGCAGCCGTACAGCGGAAGCCCGGCGAATCTCGCGGTCTATCTCGCGTTCTGCAAACCGGGGGACCCGGTGCTCGGCCTCGCCTTGCCGGCGGGCGGTCATCTGACGCACGGCTGGGCCGTCAGCATCACGGGCAAGTACTTCGCGAGTCAAGGCTACGGCGTCCGCCGCGACGACGAGCGCATCGATTTCGACGACGTACGCCGGCTGGCGCGCGAGTACCGGCCCAAGCTCATCTGGTGCGGCACCACGGCTTATCCGCGCACACTCGACTTCGGAACGTTCCGCGAGATCGCGGACGAAGTGGGGGCCGTGCTGTGCGCTGACATCGCGCACATCGCCGGGCTCGTCGCCGCCGGTGTGCACCCGTCGCCGATCGGCATCGCCGACATCGTCACCTCGACCACGCACAAGACGCTGCGCGGGCCGCGCGGCGGCATCATCATGTGCAAAGCCGAGCACGCCAAAGCCATCGACCGCGCCGTTTTTCCAGGACTTCAGGGAGGGCCGCACAACCACACCACCGCGGCGATCGCGGTGGCCGCGAAGGAAGCGCAGAGCCCCGGTTTCAAGGACTATGCGCGCGCCGTCGTCGACAACGCGAAGACGCTCGCCGAAGCGCTCGCGAACAAAGGCTTTCGCCTCGTCACCGGCGGCACCGACAACCACCTCATCCTGATGGATCTCACGCCCAAGAACGTCCCCGGCAAGGCCGCTGCGCAAGCCCTCGACAAAGCCGGCATCGTCTGCAACTACAATTCGATACCCTTCGACCCCAGAAAACCCTTCGACCCGTCCGGCCTTCGCCTCGGCACTCCGTCCCTCACGACGCGCGGCATGGGCAAGGACGAAATGGTCCGGCTTGCCGCGTGGATCGATCGTGTCGTCGCTTCGGTGACGGACGATGCCGAGCTCGAGCGCGTCGCCGGGGAAATCGCGGAGCTCTGCGAGTCGTTTCCGCCGCCGGGGATTGCAGTGAAGGGCAGCGCCTAGCTACGTGCCGGAGCGGGTTCACGACGGTGCGCTGGAGCGAGGGTACCAGGGGCAAGCTCAAGTCCGAGGTTGTCGCTCCGCGTGTGCGCGCCAGAAGGGGACGGCGGCGCCGCCCTCCGGGGCGCGAGCGGGCACCGAACGACCCGCGGGGTGACGCACAACCCGGTGCTTCGCGTGGACGATTACGGCAACGTCGAACGCTGCTCGGGACAGTGGGGCTGTTCGCGGCGGTCGCGACGGTCGTCGTCGAGGGCGGCATCTCGGCGA
The DNA here is from genome assembly GCA_036393455.1 of Polyangiaceae bacterium. Classification (GTDB taxonomy): domain Bacteria; phylum Myxococcota_A; class Polyangia; order Polyangiales; family Polyangiaceae; genus DASWGX01. Next base: position 2,541 of record DASWGX010000423.1, on the reverse strand, counting down.
GCAGTCCTACTCCAGAAAGCAGGCCCGCTGCGCGCATCCGACGGCAGCGCGACTTTGTTTCGCGGCGTGCGCGCTATACTCCGCGCGATGCATCTCGACGAAAGCCGGAACGCCGCCCCCGCTCTTCCGCCCACGTCGCCAGAGCTCGAGCAGGAAGACTCTCGTCCTTATTTCTTGTGGTGGCTCGACATGACCGTCGGCGAGTTTCGCCGCAAGCTAGAGAGCCCGAATCTGGACGAGCGCGCGTACTTCCTCGGCGCCCTGCTCCGAGAAGCAAATACTCGCGATGTCTGGCTCTTCACGACGTCCGCGGAAGTACGGGCGCTGTGGCCGAAGCTCGTGCGCTTCCTGGGACGGAGCCGGACCCGATGGGCCTGGCTGCTCGATCTCGAGGACCCGGGCTGGCCACCGGCGGACGCGCACGAGGGACATGCGTAGCACCTTCGAACGAAACGTCGTGCCCGAGCCGGCGCTCCGGTTCCTACGGGCATGCCAGGCCGTCGTGCCGTGCCACCTCGGCGGTGGTGCCGCGCTTTCCGGCGCGTGGCTTGCACACCGCCGCTCGCGAGATCTCGATCTTTTCGTTCACGATCGTTCGCTTCACCGCGACTTGGTTGCGGCGCTCGGCTCCATCGCCCAGTCAGTTGGCGCCGAGGTACGCGCGCTACGTGGTGACGCGGGGCATGTACGCGCACAGCTCCTCGCGGGCGGTCACGCACTCGATCTCGACGTCGTCCACGAGGCGCTGGCCGACCTGGAACAGCCGATCCGAATCGAATCGATTCTCGTCGAGTCGCCCAGCGACCTGCGAGCCGCCAAGCTGACCTGCATCCTGTCCCGTTCCGAACCGCGCGACTTGGTAGATCTGCTGTTCTTGGAGCGCGCAGGCTATCCGCCCGAAAAGGATCTTCCCCTGGCGCTGCGGAAGGATGCGGGGATCGACCCGGGAATCCTGGCCTGGTTATTGCGACAGTTTCCAGTCGAACCACTTCCGGAGATGCTGGTTTCCTTCAGCGTCGGAGAACTGCTCGCGTACCGCGACGACCTCGCTCTGCGCATGAAGCGGCTGGCCGTTTCGGCGTAGGATAAGGGCTCCGTACTCTCCCGCCACCGTGTCGACTTCGTCGTCGTGGGAGGCGTGGCGGCCGTCGCGCACGGCGCTTCTCTCATGACTCGTGACCTCGACATTCTGTACAGTCTGGACGAGAACAACGTGGAGCGGCTCGTGGCCGCGTTCGAGGAGCTGGACGCGGTTGCTACGGGAGCTCGCGACGCCTGCGCTTTGGCTTCGACCACCTGCACAACCGTGGTCACCACCTCGCCGACACGCGCGCCGGCCGCATCGACGCGCTCGGCGCCATCGGCGGCTCGTGATCGAAAGAGAGCTCGCGCTCTACCGACGCTGAGCAGTCGTCGCGCGTGAGCACGGCACGGCGCGAAGTCGCCTCGCGACCTCAGCGCAAGATGATCGGGTCACGCTCATACTGCGCTTCGGAAGAGCCTGCCTTCGCCGCGCTCGCTCTTCGCATCTCGAACGTGCGTCTCACGCATGCGAAGGGCTGCGACTCCTCCGGACGCGAACGTGAGCGCCGCGATCGTCCAGGTCGCGGCACCGAGGCCAAAGGCGTCCGCGACCGCCCCGGCGAGCAACGCGCCCAGCGCGTAGCCCATGTCGCGCCACAGGCGGTACACGCCCACGGACGACGCCCGCCACGTCGGATGGGCCACATCGCCGATCGCCGCAAGCAGGGTCGGGTAAACCATGGCCGTTCCGGCGCCGAGCAGCACAGCGCCCGATGCAAAGCCGACGAACCCGGCCGAGAGCGCAATGACCCCGATGCCCACGGCCTGGACCCACATGCCAGCGACGATCAGGCCCTTGCGGCCGATGCGATCGGACCAGGCGCCCGTGAAGAGCTGCCCGAGCCCCCACACGGCGGGGTAGATCGCGGCGAGCGTCCCGATCTGGCCGAGCGACATCCCCGCTGCTGCGAAGAGGAGCGGGAACAGGCCCCAGGCCATGCCGTCGTTGAGGTTGTTGACGAGGCCGGCCTGGCTGACGCTCGACAAGCTCTTGTCGAGGACGGACGTGCGCCAGAACACCTCGCGCGCCGTGGGCACACCCTCCCGTGGAAGCTCGCCGGCGAGACGCGACTCGGCGGCGACGTGGTGCTTGGTCTCGCGTACCAAGAGCACCGAGAGAGCGAGGCCGAACACCACGAACACGACGCCCAGGAGGAACGGTTCGGGACGCAGGCCGAAGCGGGCGGCAATGAAGCCCGTACCCAGTGCCGAGAGCGCGACGGCGAAGTACCCCGCGAACTCGTTCAACCCCATGGCGAGCCCGCGTTTCTTCGGGCCGGCCAGATCGATCTTCATGATGACGGTCGTCGACCACGTGAGGCCCTGGTTCACGCCGAGGAGCACGTTGGCGAAGATGATCCATCCCCAACTCGGCCCGAACATCAGGATGAATGGGATGGGCACGGCGATGATCCAGCCGGCGACGAGCACCGGCTTGCGGCCGATGCGGTCCGCGAG
>DASWGX010000422.1:0-2117 GCA_036393455.1 Polyangiaceae bacterium | reverse complement strand
CGCCTCATCGGCATGACGCCCGAGCACTTGTACGCCGTGGCAGACCATGTCGAGGGACTGATGCGGTTCGAGGTGGAATGAACAGCGCACTTCTGGGGCCAGCACGTACGGTGGCCGCCGGCGCGGCGATGCTTCTGATCTCGGGTTGCCACCGCCACGGAAGCATCTATCCCGATCAGCTTCCGGAACTGAGCGGCGTCCCGCCGGGCAAGCGCGTGTTCATCGAGAGAAACTTTGGCCCCGACACCGAAGGCGACGCGCTCGGAGAGCGCACCGTGACGGGCTCGCGGTACCGGAGCCTGTACTTCGACGAGGTCTTCATCACGCTCATGGATGGCAGGCGGCTGAAGCTGGAACCGCCGTTCACGAGTTTCATCTGGCGGCACCCCCTCGGTCACGTCCTGACGATCGACGAAGGAACGGGGCCCCGGAGCTATTGGCTCCGCGAGGTCATCCGAGTCGAGCTCACCACGTTCGATTCCATCCGCCCTGCCGTGGTCGCCATGGCGGCAACTGCGGGGGCACTGCTCGGCTTGGCGTTCGATGCAAGCCGGCCTACCCGGGAGGGCGGGTCCCTCTTGCCGCTTCTGACCTTCACGGCCCTCGGTGCCGGCATCGGGCTCGCGATTTCCATTCCTCTGACGAGCGACCTTTGAGGCCGGGTTTGCCGGCCGCCGGATCAGGCGCCGGCCGCGGAAGTAGTGAGAGCGAGATAGACGAGAAAGCTGCGGAGCTCGCGCGGGGTCGCACGCCCGGCCGGGACAGCCGGCGGCGCTGGAGCGGGGAATGTGGGGATTTGCCGGACTTGACGCGTGATCATGCCGCTCGCCGAGCGCCTCTGCGCTGACTTTCGCGAGCACAAGCCAGAAAATTTCTCGTGTCGCGCACGCTTTCTCTTCAGAAGACGCCGCCGGGACCGTTGGAGAAGGCGCTTGTTCGCGACGAAGCGGCCGCGGTTCCAGGGCTCGATGCCGTCACGGCTTCGAAGGCGGCGGCAGCACGGGGCTCGAACGCGTCTTTTCGACACGTTGCGAGGACCGAACGGGATCCGGAGTCGCTGGTCGTCGCGAAAGCGTGAACAAAAGGAGTTTCAGTCATGGCAATCCCGAATGAATCGCGGTCGAGCGAGCACCTGCTCGGCTATAGCTTGTATCACGTTGCTGCCCTCAAGGCCGACCCGGAAGCTTCGCACCTGACAGCCGCGTTGGAACCGATCGTGAGCACGGTGCGCTCCGCGTTCGCGGCGCGCACCGCCTCCGAGCAGGCCGAGCTCGAGGTCCTGGCGCGCTACAGCCGCGCGGACTTCGATCTCGACGAAGCGTGCCGGATCTGCGAGCTCGAAGTGCTGGCCGCCGCGGGCAAGGATCGCGCGCAAGCCAACTATCGAGCGGCATTTCCCAAGGGTTTGAGCGCGCTCGTTGCGGAGCGCGGTCGCTCGCAGGCCGACAAGGTCCGGTCGCTGGTCGCGGAGCTCAAGAAGCGCCTACCCGATGTCGCGGAGCGGCACGCTACCAAGCTCGAGACGCTGGCAGCCGGTATGATCGAAGCGGAGGAGGCGCTGCGCGCCGCCGAGACCGTCACGTCGGGGGCCATGAACGACGAACGCATCGGCCGAAGCGAGCTCGTTCGCCAGCTTCATCGCAACCGTGGCGCCCTGCGCGTGCTCTATCCACGCAACCGCCGGCGCGTCGCGAGCTTCTTCCCGCCGGCGTACAGCCGGGCCACCCCGGAACCGATCGACGATGAGGGCGAAGAAGTGGAAGACGCGGAGCAGAGCGCAGCGGCGGGGTGAGCGCAGCGTGTGGCGAGCCTCGGAGGCCGAGTGCGCCGAAAGCGTGCTCGGCCTCTCGAGGGCGACCGGCTGACGGCACTTCGACGACGTCGTTCGCCGCTTCGGCGATCCCGTCGTTCTCCGCGTGCTGCCTGCGCGGTGTCTCCCAGGCCTGTGGGTGCATGGGGGTGGTCGAGGGGGGCGTCATGAGTCGGGCTCGAGTTTTGCGCCGAGCCCGGCACGCTGCCGGTAGGAATCGGAAGCGCTGAAAACCGGATACTTGGGGCTGGCGGGCTCGTGTTTCACGGCCAGGGGATGGCGAGCGTGAGGGGCCATCGCTCGGGGG
>DASWGX010000421.1:0-1614 GCA_036393455.1 Polyangiaceae bacterium | reverse complement strand
GGGGCCGCACCGGCGCGCGGCTCTCAACACCGATCAAGGCTGGGGCTCCGACCACGCGCCTTTACGCCGCTCCCGCGCTCTGAAAGAGTGGGCACGGCGCACTATGCCGTCACTCCGATGAACGACCAGCACTCGGACGCCCTCGTCCTTTTCGGCGCGACCGGCGACCTCGCGTACAAGAAAATCTTTCCCGCGCTTCATTCGATGATAGCCCGCGGCAACCCGGGCTTCCCCATCGTCGGAGTGTCGCGCGGTGGCTCCAGCCTCGAACAGCTTCGGGAACGAATCCGCGCCAGCGTCGACGAGTACGGCGGCGGAACGAACCCGAAGGCATTCGAAACCCTGGTGCAGAACCTCGCCTACGTGGACGGCGACTACCGGACCGAGGAGCTCTTCCACGAGCTGCGCAAGGCGCTGGGGGAGGCAAAGAGACCGCTCTACTACCTTTCGATTCCACCGAGCGTCTTTCCGCTCGTCGTCGAGCTGCTCGGCAAGACCGGCTGCTCGAGCGGCGCGCGCGTAGTCGTGGAAAAGCCCTTCGGACGAGACCTCGCATCGGCACGCGACTTGAACCAGGCGCTACAAAGCGTGTTCGCGGAAAACGCCGTGTTTCGCATCGACCATTACCTCGGCAAAGAGCCGGTACAAAACCTTTTGTACTTTCGCTTCGCGAATTCATTTCTCGAACCGCTCTGGAACCGCAATCACGTGGGCAGCGTCCAGATCACGATGGCCGAGGACTTCGGCGTCGTCGGGCGCGGCCGTTTCTACGAAGAAACGGGAGCCATCCGCGACGTGGTTCAGAATCATCTGCTCGAGGTCGTGGCGTTCCTGTCGATGGAGCCGCCGCCCGCCGGCGATCGTGAAGCGCTACGCGACGAGAAGGCCAAAGTGTTCAAAGCCATCCGCGCGCTCTCGCCAGACGACGTCGTGCGCGGGCAATTCAAGGGCTACCGCGATGAAGAAGGCGTGGCCAAGGACTCGCACGTGGAAACCTTCGCGGCGGTCAAACTGCACATCGATTCCTGGCGCTGGGCCGGCGTGCCGTTCTACGTCCGAACGGGAAAACATCTGCCCGTGACGGCAACGGAAGTGCTCGTCGACTTTCAGCGACCGCCGCACATGGTCTTTCCCGAGCCCGTACCGCCGCTGACCAACTACGTCCGTTTCCGCCTCGGGCCCGAGGTGATCATCGCCATCGGCGCGCGTGCCAAGCGAGCGGGAGACGCCATGGCCGGCGAGGGCATCGAGCTCATGGTACGAAACCAACGTCCGGACGAAATGGGCGCCTACGAACGTCTGATCGGAGACGCAATGCGCGGAGACGCAAACCTGTTCGCACGCAAGGACGGCGTGGAAGCGGCCTGGCGCATCGTCGAGCCCATTCTGAGCGGCAGCACGCCCATCTACGAATACGACCAGGGTACGTGGGGCCCGGAAGAAGCGAACTACCTGCTCGAGGGCAAGGCACGCTGGTACGATCCGAAGAAGGCGGTAGGCGCGTGAGAAGCCGTCAAGCGTCGAGCCCGAGCACCGCGAGATAAGCCGCTCGCACGCGCGCGGTGACGTCGGCGTAGCGATCGATGAGCTCGTCGGCGCCGCGCTTGTGCGGCG
>DASWGX010000420.1:0-3315 GCA_036393455.1 Polyangiaceae bacterium | reverse complement strand
GAGCGCTCACCCAGCCGGGCATTGGTCTCGCGGATATCGAAGAGCTGCGACCCGAGCCCGCGAGCAACGCGCCGCCCCTGCCGCGGCAGCCGGCGCCGAAGACCGAGCAGGCCCTGCCGCCTCCGCCGCCACCTCGACGCGCCAGCGCTCCGGATGCCGCGCCCGAGCCGCCTGCCCCCCCATGGGAGCCCGAACGGCCGAGCACGCCGGAGCCGGCACCGAATCCCTTCGCCGGCTTCGCTCCGGTGCAAAGGCCGCCACCGCCGCCGCCCAGCGCTCCAGGGGCGCCCCGCGTGGAACCGCCGATGGCGGACCAGTCGCCGCACCCCGGCTTCGTGCCCGGGGCGCCGCAACCCGTGCCCCCATTGCCCGCGACCAATCCGCCGGGCGGGGGCATCGGCGTCGCGATGGCCCCGGCCCCGACGGTGCTGGTGGACGACGTCGACTGGGGCAAGCCCAAACGTCGCGGCGCCGTCGTGCTTGCGCTGGGCGCCGTGGCGGTGGTCGCTGCCGTCATCTGGCTCGTATCCGGGTCCAGCGAGGACGCGGCGGCACCGAAGGACGTCCCCGCCGCCCCCAACCCGACTCCCGCGCCGCCGCCGGACCCGGAACCCGAGCGCAAGCGAACCGAACCGGCTCCCGCCTCGGAAGAGCCGTCCGCGGGAAGTACGGCACCGTCGCCGCTGGAAGAGACGGCACCGAGGCAGGATGCACCCGCACCTCGGGGCGGAGGTTTCGCGGACATGTTCGCCGAGGGCGCGAAGGATAAAAAGGCAGGGGACCAACCGAAGAAACGCTGACCCACCCTGCGGCCGCAGAAACGCCCGAACGACCGTCAGCGCCAGGGTCGCCGCTGAACAGTTGCCACCGACTCACGGTGACGAAGCCGAAGCACCGCCCCACCGCGGATGACAAAGTGCGGAACGCATAGTCAGGTCCGCGTGTGTTCGCTTTCGTCGACGCTCATCGCAAGCGTGTCGGATAGTCACCCCATGCCGCCTGATGGGCCGGCACCTGACAGGACTGGTGCCTGAGGGAACGCAGCTGATAGAAGAAGGCAGCTGATAAAAAGAGCTGGTAGAAAAAAAAGAGCTGCTAGAAAAAAGAGGCGGCTTCGGACGGGGACCGTGCTGGCACACCGCTCGGAAGGTGAGCTATTCTTTTCGGTCTCTGCGAGGTCAGAAAACGCAATGACAAGGAAAGTCGGGATGGCAAACGGCGACGACAGCAACTCTCTCGAAAAACAACCTTTCGCGTCGAAGCTCGATCAGGGGCGGCAGCGCTTTCTGGCGCATGCCATCGAACACGCCCTGGCGATCGGCCGCCGCACTCCCGAAGATTTCATTCGTCACTTTCCGCCTCGGGTCATCATGGAAGGCTTGGCGCAAAAGCCCAGTCTGCGGGCTACGATCCTGGTCGAGGCCACGGGCCTGAAGAAAAAGATCGCAATGAAGAAGAGCTGGGAGTCCGCGGCGACGGATCTCCAGATCGCGATCGACGAAGGCGAAACGAGCGCCGGCGCCGTGGTGCGGGTGTTCGAGCCCGACGACCGGGTCCGCTACCTCGACCTGAAGAAGCTCTGGAACTTTCTCGTCGAGGGAGACTTCTGGAAGGACTCGCAGCGGGAAGCCCAGGCGCAAGCGCGCGTGCACGTTGCCTTCCTGTTGAGCCGGGCGCTCGCCGACAAGCTCCTCACGCATCGCGACATCGTCGAGGGCATCACGCTGTCGGAGATCGCGGCGCGCATGCCCAAGGCGGAGCTCGGCAAAGTCATCGAGGGTGCGCTCCTGGCCGGCCAGCGCAAGGCGCCGTTCACCGAAGTCGAGCTCCTGGAAGCGATGCCGCTCGAAGTGATGGTCGAGTACGTGCCGCTGCCTCACATCTACGACTCGGTCATCTCTCCGAAGATCGCCGAAACGCACGGCTACATCGATCGCGGCTCCGCCGCGGAAGCGAATGCCGCGCCAGCACCGCCCGACAAGCCAGCAGCCGAGCCGGAGCCGGGCGCGGAGACTCCCGCGGCAACGGCGGCGGAAGCGCAGCAGGACTGGGTCGACGCCGACGGACAGGATTGGGTCCAGGCCGACGGCGAGGTCGAAACCGTGGACGACGAAGAGATTTCTGATGACGATTTCGCGGCAGTCTGACGCTCGACGCGAATGGGACTGAAGGTGACGGACCGGGTGGCGCTGAAGCTGGTCCGCCCCTACGAGACGGAAGCGGACTACCTCGCGTCGGAAGCATGGACCATTTCTCGAAAGAGCTTGCTGCTCCTCGGGCAAGCTCCGCTTCCCGACGGAACCGGCGTGCGCTGTCAGGTCACGCTGCGCGGAGGCGCGAAGCTGATCGAAGCCGAGGGCGTCGCAGCAGGGTACATCGAGTCGCGAGACGATCGTCCCGGCGGCCTGAAGCTGAAACTCTTGCGCATGTCGCCCGCGACGCAGAAGCTCATCCAGCGCGCACTCGGTGCACGAGCCAAGTCCGCGACTCCCGCTTCCGCGCCGGAGCACTCTGCGCCGGAGCACTCTGCGCCGGAGCACTCTGCGCCGCGGTATTCTGCACCACGGCATTCGGCGCCCGCGGGCGCTTCGGTGTCCCGCGCGCCGAACGTCGAGCTCGGCTCGGATCGGCGCGCGCGTGCGCTCGGCGAGCTCGGAGCGCGCCGGAGCGTGCACGTCGACGTACCGGCGAACCGCGACGCCCTGCTCGCGCGCCTGCGACAGCGCGACGAGGGTTACGCATAGCCGGCGCCCGCAGCGCGAAGCGGGTCGACCCATCATGCCAGCGGCAGCAAACGACAATCCGGCGCTCTCCGTGAGCTTCCCGCCGCGCCAGCCCTTCGTCTCGAGCTCGATGGGGCTCGTCAGCGACTTTTGCCACGAATACCTGCGCGATGCAGACGTGATCAGCCGCGTGCGCCTGGCCGCGCACGAACTCCTGGAGAACTTGGTGAAGTACGGCGCCGAAGGCGCCGTACGCCTCGAGTTGGCCCTCGAGCGGCAAGCGGAAGGCGCCTACGTACGCATCAGAACCTACAATCGATGTGGCGCGGACCAGCTGGCGACCTTGCGGCCGGTGCTGGAATCTTTGACACGCGCGGCCGACCCGGTTTCCTTCTACGATGAAACGATTCGCGCGAGCGCGAAGCGCGCTCACGGCTCCGGCCTCGGGCTGGCGAGGATTCGCGCCGAGGGTGAGATGATCGTAAGCTACGCCATCGACGGAAACGCCGTCACCATCTGTGCGGAGCTTCCCGTTCTAGAAACGCTCTAGCCGGCTCACCCATGACCGAACTCGGACTCGACAGCGTCCTTC
>DASWGX010000419.1:0-4334 GCA_036393455.1 Polyangiaceae bacterium | reverse complement strand
CTCTGGGCCGTCTTGCGGAACGCGCCGTGCCCGCGCCGGCGCAGCTCCTCGACGAAGGTGTCGGCGTCCGCCTGCTCTTTGAAGCTCGCGACTTGAATCTGATAGCCGGCGTCGGAGCCTTCGGGTGCGAGCTCGGCCGCGTCGTCCGAAGCCGAGACCGCGTGCGCCATCCTCGTGAGCGCATCACCCGGATCGGTGGTCACGGGGGTGGCGTTCAAGAGGTCGCCGGCGGGCAACGGCACCACCGGCAACTGATCGGTGGGAGGCGGCGGTGCTCCCGCGCCCGGCTCGCCCTCGCCGCCGGCGATGAGACGTCCCCGCTCGTCCTTGACCGCCGCCATCGCGGTCGTCGGTTGCGCGTCGTCGCTCAAAAGGCCGGGGAAGCTGACCTCCTCGCGCCCGAGTGTTTCGGGAGCCATTTCCGTCGCCTTGGCGCTCCGCAAAAGCTCGCCCAGCGGGTCGTGCTCGGACTCGGTCGGCGGCGCTCCGCGCGACGACACCATCACGAAGGCCACGACCAGGGCCGCGCCGGCGCCCGAGGCCATGAGCAAGGCCGCGAAGCGGTTCGAGCGGCGCCCGAGGTCGCGTTCCTGGATTTGTTCGAGATTTCTGACGTTCGCCGGTTCCATACCGAGGGCTCGCGCTCTTCAGGCGCTCTGTCACCCGTTAGCCTTCGTGGCTCGGGCGGCCCACTTTTGTGCGAAACGGGTGCTCACCCGGCGGCTCCGAGCGCACCGAGGCGGCCGAGCTGAACCGCCTTCCATCCGGTCTCGAGGATCTCCGCGCGCGGGTCGCTGTCCGCCACGATACCGCCGCCCGCGTGATAGTGACCCTCGCCCTGGCGAACGCTGAGCACGCGGATCGCCATCCCTAGCCGCAGACCCCCGTCGTGCGCGAGCCAGCCGTACGCGCCGGTGTACAGGCCGCGCCGCGACGGCTCGAGCTCGGCGATGAGCTCCATGGCTCGCACCTTGGGCGCTCCGGTCACGCTGCCGCTCGGCGTCATGGCGGCGAGCAGCTCTGCCCGGCTGACGCCGGGGCGCAGCCGCGCGACGAGCGTCGCGGCGCGGTGGTGCAACGAAGGCAGCGAAAAGACGAACGGCGCGCGTTCCAAGGACACGCTGCCCGGAACCGCGACGCGGCCGAGATCGTTGCGCTCGACGTCGAGGATCATCGTGAGCTCGGCGCGCTCCTTCGCATTCGCCCCGAGCTCTTCGACGAGCCGCGCGTCAGCGGCTCCGCTCGACCCGCGCGGGCGGGTCCCTTTGATGGGGCTCGTGCGTACGGTGCCGTCTGCTTCGAGCTCGACGAAGAGCTCCGGTGACGAGCTCACGACGTCGGCGCCGGGCGCGCGAATCACGGCCGCGAAGGCCGTCTTGGCGAGCTCGCCCCAGCGCTCGAGCACGCCGAGGGGATGGCCATCGACGTCGAGCTCGAAGCGGCGCGCCAGATTCACCTGATACACCTCGCCGGCGGCGATGAGCTCGAGGGCTTTCTCGATCCGCTGCCGATGCAGCGCCTCGGCTTCGACCGGCCGGCGCAGCACGAACGAAGCTGGGCAGGCGAGCGGCTCCCGCGAGACCAGTCGAGCAAGAATTGCCACTGCGTCGGCGTGGTCCCCGACGATGCGCGCTCGTTCCGCGCACTCGACGACCGCGCCGTAGCGCATCCAAACGAGGCGTTCCAGGTGCGGCGCGGCGCGGCTGTCCGTGAGCCGCCCGCGCCCGGGACGCTCGAGGGTGCGAAAGGCTTCGTACGGCAGCAGGCCGACCCAGCGCGGGGTACGCGCAAGGGTGGGCAGCGCCGGATCGAGAACGAGGTTCGGCTCAGGGTCGAGCGCATCGCGCTGGGCAATGGGATCGCACGCGACGTAGGACGGACGGCGCCCGGTCGCATCGAGGAGCAGCACGAGCCCGGGCCGGTCCGACAGCCGCAGCGCGAGCTCGAACGCGTCGGGGCGCAGATCGACGGGGCGCTCGAACAGGCGCATCGACGGGCGCCGTACCATCGCGACGGCTCGCGAGACCAGAAAGAACCAAAAACCAAAGCAAAGTCAAAGTAGTGGGCACCACGGCGGAGACATCACACGAGCTATTGTGATGCCAGCGACAAACCTTCGAGCGAAGCTTGAAACCCTCGGCCCACGACGGTCGCCGCGAGCGGCGCCCGCACGGTCGCCCCGGGCCAAATGACGCAGCGCTCGAGCTTCCCCTCGCCCGTTACGTGAGCCCCGGCGCCGACGACCGACCCTTCCAGTGCGACTCGGGGGTTCACCTTCGCGTCCTCGCCGACCCAAGAACGCTCCTCGCGGTTCGCGCCGGTCCGGAGAAAGCGCTCGTTCGCCGCAAAGTAGCCTCCGATCGTGCCGACGTCGATCCACGCAGGGTCAAGGTCGATGGTTTCGGGATGACGCCCTTCGTGGAGCTCGCCGAGCAGCCACTCCGCAAAGCAGCCGCGCTCGGGAAGTCGGCGAACGACGTCGGGGCCCAGACAAGCGATGCCGACATAGTCCGCGGCGTGAGCCTCACGTCCAAAGCGCTGTCCACGCAGCCGCACCAGGCGCCTCGCGGCATCGAGCCCGACCGTCCCTGCTTCGCGCGCGGCGCTGACGGCCAAGAGTACGGACCCGGCCGTCACCGCTTCGAACATTCGCCTCACCGGGACGGCGGCCAGGATATCCCCGTTGTGCAGCATGACCGGCCCGCCTTCGAAGCGAGAGCGCGCGCCGGCGACGGCGCCGGCCGTGCCGCGGATCTCGGGTTCGTGAACGACGTGAATCGGCGCCCCGACGGCGTCGAGCAGCGGTGCGAAAGCGGCAGCCAAGTGGTGCGTATTCACGACGATGCGCTCGACGCCGCCCGCCGCCAGTTGCTGGACGATGTGCCCGAGCATCGGGCGGTCCCCGACGGGCACGAGGGGCTTCGGCCGTTCCGCGGTCAGAGGGTGAAGCCGCGTTCCCAAACCGGCACAGAGCACGATGGCCGAGCGCATCGGAGCTTCAGTGTCGCAAAAGGCGGACGCCGCCGCAAATACGGGGATTATTCTGGCGCCCGCCCGACGTCGCCGCCGCCTTCGACGACATCGCAGACAGAGCGGCGAAAACTCGCCCGCGGCAAACGACCGTGATAGCCGCTGCTCATGACCGACCGCCCCGCCCTGACGGCATTGTTGCTCGCGGGCTTCGTCAGTGTGAGCGGCGGAACCTTCGCCGGATGCGGCCCGGACGCGGTAGGAGTCGACGCCTGTCGGCAGATCGAGCGGGCGCGCTGCGAAGCCGGCGCGGTATGCGGGACGGTGTCGGACGTCGCGGCGTGCCAGCGCTTCTATCGCGATCAGTGCCTGCATGGTCTCGCGGCTGCGGAGGCGCCGGGAGAGCCCGCGCTCAGGGGCTGCGTCGAAGCGATCGAAGCCGTCGCGAGCTGCGAGCGAGAAGAATCTGGAGTTCCGATCGACGAATGCCCTGGCGGAGCTCCCGCAACGCCGCTCCCCGGAGCTTCGCTGGAATTCCCCTGCGACATCGTTCTGGCGCCCGAGCTCGTCGAGGAATGCTCTTTTCTCGCGCCCGAGGGTTCCGCCGGCTCGACGGGCAGCGCGGAAAACACGGGAAGCTCCGGAGCGGGCGGCGCCGGCGGAAGCGCCGGGTAATGCATGCTGCAGCGTCGGTGCCAGCGTGGGATCGACATCGGTTCGAACGCGCGAGCGCGGCGCTGTCTCGTCCGAAGCGCCGCTAGCTGGTTTACCTCGCTCGTCGTCGCCTGTGGCCCGGGCGTGGCCGAGCCGCCTTCGGCGCCGCGACGAGAAACGCCAGCGGACGAAATCTTGCGCGTGGCCGAAGTGTGGCAATCGACGGCCCACGAAAAGAGCCTCTTGTCTCCACCGAGCCCGGTGAGCGTTGCGGACGTCAACACCGAGAGCACGGTCCGGTTTTCGCGGGACGGCAAGCAAGCGAAGGAACGCCTCATCTTCCGCGAGCGCTTCCAACTTCACGACGGTCGAACGTTCGAATGCGGCGCCAGCGCGGAGCTCGAGCTCGGCGTTGCATGGGGGCGGCGGCGTGGTGAAGCCGCCGTCCAGCTCACGCGACCGGCCGCGACGGTGTTGCGCCGTTGCGTTCCCGAAGGCTTCGGAGACGCGACGCTCGAGCCCAGCGCCGGACCGGCGCGTTTCGTGATACGCGCCGATCGCCTGCTCGCCGTCGACCCACCGCTGGAAAAGCGCGTCTATCTCCCGATCGAGTGAGCTCCGGTCCCTGGCTCGACGACGTCGCCGCGGCCGTGAGGCGCCCCCTCGCGGTTCGGGCCGGGGCCGGCGAGGCTACGGCCGCGCCGTCCTTG
>DASWGX010000418.1:0-5295 GCA_036393455.1 Polyangiaceae bacterium | reverse complement strand
TCACCCGAAGCTATACGCGCCTGCTCAGACCCGGCCTCGCATCTCTCGGGCCACGAGATCCACCCATTCCATCTGCGCTTCGCGACGCCATTCGCCACATCGAATCCGCCGTCGACCGTCTCTGGCGCGATGCTGCCTGATGCCTTCGAACAAACTTGACCTGTTCGTCCACGAAATCCTGGCTCAAGGGCTCTGGCTCAAGGGCTCTAGCGCGGCGCTTTCGCCCAGCGCGTCCGCGCCTCGACGATCGCAGCCTCGACCGTCTTTCTCGCGGGACCGCCGAAAAGCGTACGCCGTTCGACGGCGCTCTTCGGGTCCAGCACTTGAAGCACAGCTTCGTCGCCGAGCGCAGGATGCGCCGCCGTCATCGCCTCGCGCGGAAGCTCGCCGATCTCGACGCCGCTTTCTTCCGCCTTTCGCACGAGACTCCCTACGAGTGCGTGCGCGTCGCGGAACGGCACGCCCCTGAGCACCAGGAAATCGGCGAGATCCGTGGCGCACAGGTGGCCGCCGTAGAGCGCCGCTTCGAGCCGGTCTCGGTGAAACGTCGCCGTGGCGAGCGCGCCGGTGAGCGCCCGGAGGCTCGACGACGCACCGTCGAAGGCGTCGAAAATCGGACGCTTGTCCTCCTGAAGGTCGCGCCCGTAGCCGAAGCTCAAGCCCTTTTCCAGCACGAGCAGGCTCATCAGGGCGCCCACGGCACGCGCGGACTTGCCGCGCACGAGCTCAGCCACGTCCGGGTTCTTCTTCTGCGGCATCATGGAAGAGCTCGTCGAAAACTTGTCGTCGAGCGTCATGAAACCGAACTCTTGACTCGACCAGAGCACGATCTCTTCACCGATGCGCGACAGGTGCACGGCGAGGATCCCGAGCGCGCTGGCAAGCTCCATCAAGAAGTCGCGGCTCGCCGTGGCGTCGATGGAGTTTCGCATCGGCCGTTCGAAGCCGAGCTCGCTCGCCACTCCGGCCCGATCGAGCGCAAAGCCCGTGCCCGCCACTGCTCCAGAGCCGAGCGGACATTCGTTGAGACGCGCCACGGCGTCGACCAGCCGTCCTCGATCGCGAAAGAGCATCTCCTGCCATGCCATCAAGTGGTGCGATAGCCGGCTCGGCTGCCCGCGTTGCAAGTGCGTGTAGGCGGGCATCAGGGTATCGAGCTCTCGCGTCGAGCGGTCGAGCAGCACACCGGCCAGGGAGTCCAGCGCGTCGACGACCTCGGCGGCGCGGCGCCGGCACCAGAGCCGAAGGTCGGTTGCGACCTGATCGTTGCGGGAACGTCCAGTGTGGAGCTTGCCGCCCAGGGGCCCCAGGAGCTCCACCAGGCGCGCCTCGACGTTCATGTGAACGTCTTCCTTCTCCGGATCCCAGGGGAAGCCACCGGCCTCGATCTCGCGCGCGACCGCGGAAAGCCCGTCCACCAAGCGCTCGGCCTCCGCTTCGCTGAGAACGCCAGCGCGAGCCAGGCCGCGCGCATGCGCCATGCTGCCGTCGATGTCCTCTCGCCAGAGCTCGGAGTCCACTTCGACGCTGCTGTTCAGCCGCTGCATCGCGGCGTCCAACGAATCCGGCAATCTTCCGCCTCTCGTAACACTCATGGGATCATCTTTCACGACTTGCACAAGAAGGGCCGTAGTGCGCCTGCCTCGACGGCTCGAAGCCGGTGGAGAAAACGCCGGTAGTCGCGCGCCGGAGGCTGACCCGGCGGCGCGCGCAAGGAAAAATCAGTGATGCGCGTGGTCGCGAAGCGCACGCAGGCAAGCGCGGCCTCGGCGTCGAAGGCTTCCAGCTCTTGGTCCGATAGGGGACGCTCGGACTGGTAGCCGTCGAGCAACGCCGTCAGGAGCTCGGGTTCGAACGCCGCGCCATAGCACCACGCCAGGATCGTCACCGCGAGATCGTAGACGAACGGGCCGAACGATGCGCTCTCGAAGTCGAGCAACGCCGCGATCGCGTCGCCGCGCCAGAGCACGTTGTCCCGGAAGAGGTCACCGTGGACGACGCCTTGCGGCAGCCCTTCGAGCCGGCGCCCCGAATGACGAAGTGCTTTTTCGCGCATCGAATCCGCCGCACGGCGGAGCTCGACGGATTCGGCAGACCCGACCGCGTCCAGCCGCTTCAGCATGTCGACGACGCGGAAGCGGCCCTCGCCGAGCGGCGTGACCGCGGACGTCGCCTGGTGGAGCCGAGCCAGGGCCGCGCCCAGGCAACGGCAAGCATTCGGCGTCACCGCGCGCTGACAGTGAATCGCGCCTTCTACCCACGGGAAGACGGCGAACACCTTGTCCCCGAGCTCCGCGAACGTCACGCCTTCGGCGCTGTGGAGCGGCACCACCGTAGGGACCCCGGCCCGCGAAAGCTCCCCGAGCAGCCTGAGCTCCGCCTCCGCGCCGCGACGGCCCTGCTCCTCGTAGATGCGCGCGAAAAACCTGTTCTGAGCTTCGTCGCGAAGCTCGAAGTTCGAATTCACCGATCCTGCCTCGAGGGGCTCGATCGACAGGAGCCGGATGCCGAAGCGCTCGAGCAGCGGCCGCGCTTCGGCGAGTGGAAGCTTCGAGAGCTTCGCCATCACGGCGCACTATGCCAGAAACCTCTCGGTGCCAAAAACTCCTCAGGCGCCGGCGTTTGTGCGCCCGTCGAAGCTCGGCTAAGACTCCGTGCGAAGCCAGGGCGGCTTTTCCCCCGCATGTCGGAGGTATACGGCAACACGACGGGCCTCGGGCCCAGCGCCATGAAGGCGCTCCAGCGGGTTTACCGGCGTCGCGCGCCGAGCGATCGCATCGCGACTCCCGAGCTCGTGCGCTCCCTTGCCGAAGCGTCGCGAGAATCCAAACGCCAGGTGGGGGCGCTCGTGCACCGCTCGGGCGCCGTCGACTACGTCGTGGTCGGCAGCTCCACGGGGCTCATGCTGCCGGATATCGGACGCCTGCGCGCGGCCGAGGGACGCTTCCGCGCGCTGCGGCTGGTTCATACGCACCTCTTCAACGAACCGCTGACTCACGACGACCTCGTCGATCTGACGCGGTTGCGCCTGGATCTGGTGAGCGCGATCCTCCTCAGTCCCGACGGCGAACCGCGCTCGATGACGTGGGCCTACAACGTGCCCCGCCCGCCCGGCGCGGACACGCCGCAGTACGAAGTCGTGGGGCCGCTGCCGTACGGCCGGGAGCAGCCCCACTTCGGCAACCTGATCGAAGCGCTGGAAGAAGAGTTCGCTCGCCAGGCACGGACCCGAACCGTTACAGGGAAGGACGGGCGCGCCATCCTGGTCCACGTCGGGGAAAAGCGCGCCCATGGCACGGCGCGCGCCGCCGCGAGCCTCGCGGAGCTCGAGAACCTGGCGAGAACCGCGGGTGTCGCGGTGGTCGACAAGGTGGTGCAGCTACGCCAGAAGATCGACCCGAAGCTGGTGCTCGGTCGCGGCAAGCTCGAAGAAGTCGTCATGCGCGCCATCGACCTCGATGCAGAGTCGCTTATCTTCGATTGCGAGCTCAGCCCGGCCCAGGTTCACGGAATCGCCGGGCGCACCGATCTCAAGGTCATCGACAGGAGCCAGCTCATCCTCGACATCTTCGCTCAGCGCGCCCACACGCGAGACGGCAAGCTGCAAGTGGAGCTCGCCCAGCTCAAGTACACCCTGCCCCTGCTCGCCGCGCGCGACGACGCTCTGAGCCGTCTCACCGGCGGCATCGGCGGGCGCGGACCGGGCGAAACCAAGCTCGAAATTGGACGCCGTCGCGCGCGCGAGCGCGTCACGCGCCTGGAGAGAGAGCTGCGCGACGTCGCCAGGAAGCGCACACAGCGCCGCAGGCGCCGCAACGAAGGCAGCGACCCGGTCGTAGCGATCATCGGCTATACCAACGCCGGCAAGAGCACCTTGCTCAACACGCTGACATTTGCCGGCGTCCTCGCCGAAGACAAGCTCTTCGCGACGCTCGACCCCACCGCGCGCAGGCTCCGGCTTCCGAACGGCCGTCACGTCGTGTTGATCGACACCGTGGGCTTCATCCGACGCATGCCGCCGGCCTTGCTCACGGCGTTCCGCGCCACGTTCGAGGAAGCACGCGACGCCGACTTGCTGCTCGAACTGGTGGACGCATCCGATCCGGAATACGCGGAGCACGTCGCCGCGACACAAGCTCTTCTCACCGAGCTTTCGCTGGAGAATCTGCCGCGCCTGCGCGTCTACAACAAAGTCGATCTCATCGGGCCGGTGGAACGCGCGGAGCTCGACGGCGAAGCCAGCGTGAGCATTTGCGCCCATCGCCGCGAGGCGACACGAGCGCTCTTGCGGCGCCTTGCGCAACTGTTGCCAGACCCGGCGAACGCGTCGGAGACGGCGTCGCCCGAAGCACACGACGTCGTTTGAGGCTGCGGCAACCCCGGCCGGCTCGCTTCGTTCCTCCACCGTGAGGACGACGCAGCGACCTCGATGCTGCTGGCTACACGGCGGTGCGCGCCACGCGGTCGTCGTCGCGACGCGGCCGCCTGGCGCACGAAAGGACACGCTTGCGGATGCGCACCGCGTCGGGCGTCACTTCCACGAGCTCGTCCCGATCGATGAATTCGAGCGCCGTCTCGATGCCGAGCTCCCTGGGCGGCGTCAGAATGATGTTCTCGTCGCGACCGGCGGCTCGGATATTCGTGAGCTTCTTCTCGCGCGTCAGATTGACGTCGAGATCGTTTGGCCGGCTGTGCTCTCCAGCCACCATGCCCTCGTAGACGACCGTGCCCGGCCCGATGAACAACACGCCGCGCGGCTGGATGTGAAAGAGCGCGTACGGCGTGACCACGCCCGCTCGGTCGCAGACGAGCGCGCCGTTGGTGCGGCGCAGCGACGGACCGGAGTAGGGCTGCCAGCCGTCGAACAGCGTGTTGAAGAGTCCCGTCCCGCGCGTGTCCGTGAGAAAGCGCGAGCGAAAGCCGATCAGGCTTCGCGAAGGCACCGTGAGCTCGAGCCTGCTGCGCCCCACGCCGATTCGCTGCATCTTCACGAGCTGGCCGCGACGGCTGCCAAGCTCCGTGGTCACGACGCCGACGAACTCTTCCGGCACGTCGATAACGACCCGTTCGACCGGCTCTTGCAGCTTCCCGCCGACTTCGCGCGTGACGACTTCCGGCATCCCGAGGCAAAATTCGAAACCCTCGCGCCGCATCGTTTCCGCCAGAATGGAGAGCATCAGCTCGCCGCGCCCGTGCACAACGAAAACGTCGGGCTCGTCGCTGAGCTCCAAGTGCAGGGCGAGATTCTTCCTGGCTTCGCGCTCGAGCCGCGCGCGGATGTGACGCGACGTCACC
>DASWGX010000417.1:0-2734 GCA_036393455.1 Polyangiaceae bacterium | reverse complement strand
CGGCCCTTGGCACGGCGCCGTATCGGTCTCTGGCGAACCGGCCGCTGCAGTTGTTCGTCGCGCCGCCCTACGACGCGGCGACGGGGCTCGCCGTCGCTCCCGGAGGCACGGTCTCGGGCCTGCTCGGCACGCGCGCCGTCGGGTACAAGGCCATCACCTTGCGCTACCTTTGGGGTTCCGCCCCGTACCTGCACGACGGAGGCGTGGGCGTGGCGCTCCGGCCGGCGGCGCCGCCCGCGGAGGACGACCTCAAGGCGCTCCTTTCGCGTCCGTCCTCCCACAAGTTCTACGGTATGGCGTCGCTGCTCCAATACCGGGAGCAGAACCAAACCGGCGGTCCTTGGCCCAACGCGGCGCTCTCGCTCCAGGCGCTCGTGCTCGAGTCCGAGCGCGCCAAGGTGATCGCGGACAATCGGGCGCCGGTCATGAGCGTGCCGGGGAACGCCGCGGACAATCCGCTCGGTGTTCCGCCGCACGTGAGTCTGGAAGCGCTCGGCGTGGACGGCAGCGGACACGATTTTTACATCGACGACGTTCCGGGAGGCAACCGCGTCACGGCGCTCGTCGCCTTCCTCTTGGCCCTCGACGACGCGCCGGGAGAGTTGCCGTAGGCCGCGCGCCACCTTTTCGAAACCGTGGAGGCTTTCAGGATGCCAAAGAAAATACTCGCGGGCTTGGCGCTGTGCGCCTGCTGTTCGAGCCTCGGCGCACGCGCCTCCGCCCGGGAAGCGGACCGCGATCCCGACTCGGAAGCGGACAATTACGCGGACGTCTGGCTGCGGCTCGACGCCGACCGCGTCGGGGCACAGTTCTGGGTGGGCGGTACGACGCCGATCGGGCACCTGGAGCTCAGCTCGAACCTGGTCATCACGCAGACCTACCCCGGCGTCGTCGATCCGTTGCAGGGCGCGGATTACCTCGCGAGCGGCGACGACTACCGCGCTCCGGCGATCCGCGTGGAGCTCGGACCGGCGCTTGCGACTGGTGGTTTCTTCTTTCTTCCCAAGGTCGGTATCGGCTTCGACATCGAGCGCGAAACGGTAGCGCCCTTGGTACCGCAACTGATTTCGATCGTTCAGGGCGGACCGTTGTACATCGAATCGTGGGCCCAGTTTTTCCTGTACGATATGTTCGACGACGGCGCGCAGGATAGCTTCTACACACGCGACATGGTGCTCGTCGCGCTCGACAATCACTGGGCCCTGGGCGTTCAAGCGGAGCTCAGCGTGGCGCTCCAGAATTCCCCCGAGTCTGCGCTGCGTTCTCTTTCGGTCGGACCTCGCTCGAACTGGAGTCCGGTAGAGGCGTTCACGCTAGGCCTCTACGTCGGTTACGAGTCGCAAGAGATCGCGCGAAACTCCGAGAACGACTTCGTTGCGGGCCGCGCGACGGCGACGCTGCTCTGGTAGTCCGCGGGAAAGGAAACGGATCAGTGGCTGACGAAACGAATCGAAAGCGTCCCGGCGTCGAGCTCGGCCGGCGTGAATGGCTGGAAAAGAGCGGAGCCGCCGTGCTCGGGCTCGCCCTGCCTTCCGGAGTCGCCGGCTGCGGCTCGTGCATCGAGGCCAATCGCGCCTGGAACAACGCGGTCAACATCGACGGCATCGATCCGGATCACTTGGTGATGCCGAAGAGCCTTCCGGAGCTCGTCGAGCTGGTGCGCCGCGCCGAAAGCGAGCGCGCCGGCCTGCGCATGACCGGCTCGGGTCACTCCTTCTCGGACGTCGCCATGAGCCAGGACTACCTCTTGAGCCCGCGAGGGCTCGCCGGCGCGCCGCCTCTCGACCGGACCCAGTTGCGACCCGAGCATCGAGGCGATCGCTCGTTGGTTCGGGTCGAGAGCGGCATGCGCCTCAGGGAGTTGAATCCGTGGCTATTCGCCCAGGGGCTCGCGCTCCAGAACATGGGCGGCTACGACGCTCAAACGGTCGTCGGCGCGGCGATCACCGGTACGCACGGCTCGAGCCTGAGCTACGGGCCCATCGCTTCCCAGATCAAGAGCATGCAAGTCGTGACCGTGGGCGGAGCGGTGATGCAGGCGGAGCCCGCGAACGGTATCACCGACCCGGCTCGGTTTCCCGGCTACATCGATACGCCTGAAGGGCGCGTCGCGGCGACGCTCTCCCAGGACGACGAGCTGTTCAACGCCCTCTCCGTGAGTCTCGGCTGCATGGGCGTCGTGTACTCGGTCGTGCTCGAGGTCGAGCCGCGTTTCTGGCTTCGTGAAGTGCGGGAGCTCGTGACGTGGGGCGACCTCAAGAAACCCGGAGGCTTCCTCGATCGGCTGCTTTCGCGGCAAAGGCTCGCGCCCGACCAGGAACAGGAGCCGACCTACTACGAGATCTATTTCAATCCCTATCCCCCGAAGGCGGGCCAGCCAACGACATCGCATGCCTGCATTCTCACCAAGCGCTACAAGCTCTTGGACGAGCCCGCCGGGCTCACTCCGGACGAAAAAAAACGCGGCGAGATCGGCGACCGATTCCAGGAGATCGCGGCAAAGCTGACCAATCAGGGTGCGCTGCTCGCCGACTACATGAACGCCTTTCCCGAGCTCGTGCCGAACATCCTTCGCGACATCCTGAAGAGCGTCGAAGACGACGGCGGCTACGTCGCGAGAAGCTACGACGTTTTCAATCTCGGTCCGGGCAACACCGTGCGCGCCTACGGCATCGAAATGGGCCTCGACCTGGGGCAGACCGTGGCGGCGACCGAGCGCGTGTTCTCGACAGCC
>DASWGX010000416.1:0-10974 GCA_036393455.1 Polyangiaceae bacterium | reverse complement strand
TTTGCGCCCGGACGCAGCGTCGCCAGGGGCCGTCGCGCGGACGCCAGCGCCCGGAGCCGGCGGTGCAGCCGCTAGGACCAGTCTGCTTGCCTCGCGGCCGCCGCGCGAACCGGTGATCCTGGAGGTCTCCGATCGGCGCGTGCTTTCCTTCACGTCCGATTTGATCGCCATGGGCCGCGGGTCGGAAAACGACGTCGTGCTCGGCGATCCGACGGTGGATTTCGCGCATGCGCACATTCAGCGCTACGCGGACGACTACTACTTGCGCGACCTCGGCAGCCGTGGCGGCACCTGGGTGAACGAGCAGGCGGTGATCGTGCCGCATCGCCTGCGCTCCGGCGATCGCCTGCGCCTGGGAGCGACGGAGATCGTGTTGCGCTCCGCTGAGCCGGCGCGGCCGAGCGCCGTGGCTGAAACGAAGGCGCCGGAGGTCGGCAGCGCCAACGTGCCGCCGCGGCTCGAGGTGCGGTCCGGTCAGGCGCTCGGCGTCAGCTTCGCGCTGGCGAAGTCTCCGTGCAGCATCGGCAGCGATCCGGCCGCGGACGTCTTTCTGTCCGACTATTCGGTGTTGCCGCGGCACGCGGAGCTTCACCGCGACGCGGTCGGCTGGGTGCTCCGTCCCGGCGCGGCCGGCGCGGCCACGGCGCACCGGGGCCGCTGGCTGACGGCGGAGCAAGCCGTGGTCTTGGAGGACGGCGATGCGCTGCAGCTCGGTGCCGTGGAGCTCAGGTTTTCGAAGGGGCTCTCGCCGGAGGCGGCCCGGTGGGCGTCGCGCGGCCCCGCGCCGGCGCAAGCCTCGGCCGCTGGAGCGGCGCCGCGTCCGCCCGCCACTTCGGAGCAGCGCGTGCAGCTCTTGCCGGCCGCGCCGAACATGTGGGCAACGTCCGCCGCGACGACGAGGTACGTGCGCGTCTTGCAAGGGCCAGGCGCCGGCCAACGCTACGCGGTCGGCGAATGGCTCGCGGTAGGCTCCGCGCCGGGGCCCGCCGGGCTCGCGCTTCGAGATCCGAGCCTGTTTCCCACGGAGCTCGAACTCCGCGCGCACGAAGGGCGCTTGTTCGCGCGCAGCGTGGCGGTCGCGGGCCGAAGCTTTCACAACGGCGCTCCGCTCGGCGACCGGTACGCCGTCTGCAACGCCGGCGATCGGTTTCAGCTCGGGCCTCACGTCGTGCTCGCGATCGAGGACGGGCCTTGAGCCAGCCTGTCACGCCGCAGGCTTTGCTCGGTGCGAAGCGGAGCACCGCGCTCGCCGACAAGGTGTTCGAAGAGCTCGCGGCTTGCATCGGCTGCAACGACTGCATGCTCGCCTGCCCGCTCGCGGAGGCCAAGTCCGTGACCATCGCGGAGCTGAACGCCGCCGTCCACGAGAGCGAGATCGCAAATCCGAACGTCGTCGGCTTCGTCACCGCGTGCACGCAATGCCGCCAGTGCGTGCCGGCGTGCCCCGCCGATCTGAGCCGCGCGGACATGGTGCTGTTCAACAAGCACAAGGTGGAAGACGCGGTGACCGACCACCCGCTCAGCGTGCAAGTGGGGGACCGCGTGATGGCAGCCCCATGGACGCTCGATACGCTCACCGCGCGCTTGAGCGAGCTTCCCCTGTTCCACGGCGTGCCGCAGGAGAGCGTGCGCCGCATGCTGCTCAGCGTGACCTTGCGTCACATGAACGCCGGCGAGCTATTGTGCCCGGCGGGCGCTTTTCACGAGCGGCTGGTGATCGTTCTGTACGGTGGGCTCGAACAATTCTCGACCACGCACGACGGTCGCAACGTCAGCATCGTCGGCTACGGCCCCGGATCGTTCCTCGGGGAGATGGGCGTCCTCGCGGATCAACCCGAACCGTTCGGGATTCGTGCGCTCGCGCGCGGCGGCGTCATGGAGATCCCCAAGGCGAGCGTGGTGCGCTTGATGGAGCAGGCGCCGGAGTTCAAGAGCACGATGCTCGACCTCTACCGGCGCCGAGCGCTCTATCACTACGCGCTGTCCCCCGGTGCGCTCGGCACGCTGCCGGAAAGCGTCGTCAGAGAGCTGCTCGAAGCAGCGGAGCTGCTCTTGTTCAAGGACGGCGACGTCATCTACCGCGAAGGAGAAGCGACCGACTCGTTTTACCTGGTGCGGAGCGGCTTCGTGCGCGCCAGCCGGCAGACGCCGGAGGGAGACCGCACTCTCGTCTACTTCCGCGAAGGGGACCCATTCGGAGTGAGCCGCCTCTTGTTGAACGAGCCGCAGCATGCTTACACCGCGCAGGCGGCCACGCGGGCGGAAGTGATTCGCGTGCCGGCCGCGGCTCTGCTCGGCGTGTTCCAGCGCGACCCCCGAGCTCGGGAGCTGCTCGCCCGGGCGCTGGAAGCCGAGCACGTCGCGCGCTCCCCGGCGCTCGGCGTCGCACCGCGGAAGAGCGCGGCCACCTTCGCCATGCCGCTGTCGCTCGACGTTTTCTTCGAGCAGGGTCTGGCGTCGGGACGGGAGGTGCTCGTGGTGGACCAGACCAAGTGCACCTATTGCCAAAACTGCATCGACGCGTGCGCCCGTCGCCACGGCGAGCCACGGCTGGAGCTCCGCGGTCTCCAGGTCGAGCACCTGCTCTTTCCCACCGCGTGCCGTCATTGCGAAGACCCGGTGTGTCTGCTCTGCGCCGTCAACGGGATCGTGCGTCGGCCCAGCGGGGAAATCAGCATCGTCGAGGACAACTGCATCGGCTGCGGCGCGTGCGCCGAGCGCTGTCCTTACGGCAACATCAGCATGCACCCCGTCGCGCCGCCTCGCGCCGGTGTGCTCGGGAGCGTCGCGGAATTTTTGGGCTTTCGCCGGCGCGAAGGTCGCGCGAGCGATACCGACCCGGAAGCGGCGCAAAAGGCCGTCAAGTGCGACCTCTGTGCCGACTACGCAGACTACGCGTGCGTGACGGCGTGTCCGACGGGCGCGGCGTTTCGAACCCAGCCCGGCGCGGCATTCTCCGCGGGCGCTCGCAGCCCGGGTACCAGGCCCGGCTAGCGGCGAGCACGATGACTCACGCCGGCACGAACCAGCGTCCCTCGACGCTCGAGCAGGTCACCGCGAGCATGCATCGCGAGCCGCGCTGGTTCGAGCGCCACGTGCTCTGGTTCGGCCTTTCGCTGATTTTCGGAGCGAGTCTGGTGGGCGGCGCCGCGCTGGTTTTCTCCGGTGCGCTGGCGTCCGTCGACGCCGACTTGTGGAGCAGAAACCTCCGCGGCTACACCGGCTTCGGCGAAATCACGGGGTTCGCGGCAGTGCTGCTCGTGGTGCTGGCCTGCGCGTTCTCGCTCAGAAAGCGCGTCTTCCAGGAGAGCCGCTGGCTCGGCCGCGGAACGGTAATGGCCTGGCTCTGGATACATGTGTACGCGGGCGTTCTCTCCGTCGTCGCCGCGTTCGTCCACGCTGGCTTCGGGCTCTTCGACGGCGGCGTCACCACGGGTCAGGTCGCGTTTTGGCTGCTCGTCGCCATCGTCGCGAGTGGCGTCGCATGGCGCCTTTCGTACCGTCTGTTGCCGCCTGGCGCGGCGCTCGAGGTGGGCAACTACGATCGGCACGCGACGCGCGTTCGGGCCGAGCAGCAGGCCCTCGAGCTCGAGAAGCGAAGCGCGGGCGGGTCGCCGGAGCTGCACCGCTTCAAAGAGTGGCTGCTTGCCGGGGAGCGCAGTCCGGCCGACGTGGCGAACGCGTCGCAGGGCCTTGCCGCGCACGAACGTGCGCGCGCCGCCGAGATGGCGGAGCTCGCCGCGAGCCGCGGCCGGGCGCTCGGGCGTCACGCGCTGCAAGCGCGTTACGTCGCTCGCCTGCAAAACTGGCGGCGCTGGCACGTCCCGTTGTCGCTGCTGTTCGTGCTCTGCGTCGTCGCCCACGTCGTCGCCGCCTACGACGTGCCGGCAGAGGTATTGGGGCTCGACCGCGCTCGACTGGAGCCGCTCGTCGGCGCCTCTCCGGCGCTGACCGGACGACACCCCTCACGAGCGTGCGCCACTTGTCACGCGGACATCTACGAAGAGTGGCGTCACTCGATGCACGCTCGGGCGCTCACGAGCCCCCTCATGATCGTACAGGCGAATCAGGTCGATCGCCTCGAGCTCGGTTCGACGTCGTCGCCGGACCCGCGTCTATTTTGCGTCAACTGCCACGCCCCGCGCGAAGTGACGCTGACTCAAGAGGCCACGCTGCCGTGGCCGGGCGGTCCCGATATGAACGAGGGAATCGGTTGCGCCGTGTGCCATCAGCTGGACGGCGTCCCGGAACCGGGCGAAGCCGGTTTCTCCACGGGCGTCGCCGCGCGCCTCGAGCTCGGTTCGACGATGCTCGGGAGCATCGCGGGTGCGGTGGGCAACCCGTATCACCAGAGCCGCGCCGGCGAAGCCTACCGCAGGGACCCGAATGCGCTCTGCGCCGGCTGCCACGCCGTACAGCTCGACCGCAACGCCGACGGCAAAGTCGAGAACGGGCGCGACCTCGTGTTGCAGAGCACGTACCTCGAGTATCGGCGCTACCGCGATGCCGGCGGGACCGGGACGTGCATCGGCTGCCACATGCCCGTACGTTCCGGCACGCGCGCGGCCGCGAGCGCGCGTATCCCCGACGATCAGGACTTCGTCGCGCCGGCGCGCGTGCTGCACAGTCACGCCTTCGTCGGCGCCGACTACCCGCTCGACCTGCCTCCCGCGCAGAACCCGCATCGGGTGGAGCGCGAGGCGCTGCTGAAGCGTGCGGCGGTGCTCGCGCTCGAGCGGGTCGAGCAACGCGGTCAAGAGCTGGTCGTAGAGGTCGCCATCGGCAACGTCGGTGCCGGCCACGACATGCCCACGGGCTTCGCCTTCGCGCGCCAGCTCTGGGTAGAGCTCGTCGTGGAAGACGGCGCGGGCAGCCGCGTGTTCGAGTCCGGTGTTCTCGCTCGAGTCACGGACGACCTTTGCGACGCCGCGACGCTGGCGGCGGGCAATCGCATCGGAGAACACGTGGTCGGTTGCGACGGGCCGGATCCGCAGCTCGTGAACCTCCAGCGGATGCTGGTGGATTTGGTCGACGTCAAACGCGACGCGGTCCAAAACGTGGTGCTTTCGAGCCGCGGGGAGCCGATTGCCGTGGCGGCGCCCGGCGCTCAAGAGGTTTCGATCCAAAAGCTCGCGGGCGGCGCCGTGGCGCGCGTTCGTCCGAGCGACCAGCAGCCGCTCACGGGTCTCGAGCCGAACGAAACCCGCCGCTTCGCCTATCGCGTCCCCCTGGCCGGAGCCCGGGGAACGCTCAGGGTTCGCGCGCGCCTGTTGTTTCGACACCTACCGCCATACTTCTTGCGCGACCTTGCCTCCCGGCAGCCCGAGGGTGAGACTCCGCTGCTCGCGCCGCTCATCGAAAATCTCGAGATATTGCCGCTGAAGCAGGCGGAGCGCCGCTTGAACTGAAGTCGGTTGCCGTTTCGAGCCCGAGCACTACATCATCGCCCCATGGCAGGCGCCCCGCGCTTTCTGAGACGCCTCTGGTCGCGGCGCTGGTTGCGCGTCCTTGTCGGCGTTCTCGCCCTCGTGTCCTCGTTCGTAGGCTTTCTCGTCGTGGACGCCTGGGAGGCGACGGGCGCGCGCGCACGCGGCGAGCGCTTGACCCGAGTCGAAGCGTCTCCTCACTGGAAGGACGATCGTTTCGTCGATCTCTTGCCACGGCAAGAGCCGGCCATCGTGCAGGCGACGTGGAAGTGGCTGTCCGGCGGCAGTGCCTTCCGCACACCCGAACAGCCTCCGCCCGTGATTGGGCTCGGCGTCGAGCATTTCGCCGGGCCGGCGCCGGACGGTCTCCGCGTTACCTGGCTCGGCCACTCGACGCTGCTCGTGGAAATCGAGGGGTCGCGCGTGTTGATAGACCCCATTTGGAGCGAGCGTAGCTCTCCTTTTACCTGGGCCGGGCCGCGACGTTTCTATCCGCCTCCGCTCGCCCTCGATGCCTTGCCGAAGCTCGACGCGGTCGTGATCTCTCACGACCACTACGATCACCTGGACTACCCGACCGTGCTCGAGCTCGTGAAGAGGAGCACAGCGCCTTTCTTCGTGCCGCTCGGTGTCGGCGCTCATCTCGAGTTTTGGGGCGTACCGCCGGGGCGCATCGTCGAGCTCGATTGGTGGCAGGAGGGCAAAGTTTCGGACCTTACGCTCGTTGCGACCCCGGCACGCCACTTCTCGGGCCGCTCGCTCGTCATGACCGACAAGGACCAAACGCTGTGGGCGGGCTGGGCCATCCTCGGCCGCTCGCACCGCGCTTACTACAGCGGGGACACGGCGATGTTCCCCACCTTCGCCGAAATCGGTCAACGGCTCGGGCCCTTCGACGTCACGATGATCGAAGCCGGAGCGTACAATGCGCTCTGGGCCGACGTGCATCTCGGGCCGGAGCAAGCCGTCCTCGCTCACCGCATGGTCCGGGGCAGGCTGATGATTCCGGTTCACTGGGGGTTGTTCGATCTGGCGCTGCATGGCTGGACGGAACCGATCGAGCGGGTGATCGCCGCGGCACGGGCCGCGGGCGTCGACGTGGCCACGCCGCGGCCCGGCGGTGCGGTCGACGTCGACGCTGCAGCGTCACGCGTGGCTCGCTGGTGGCCGGAGGTAGAATGGAACACGGCGTTGCAGGAACCGGTCGTTTCGTCCGGGCTCTAGCAAGCTAGGGTATCCAGCGTGTCAGGGTCGAGTCTCGTCCGGGTCGGTATCGCCGGCGCCGTGCTCACCGTCGCCAGCGTCTTCGGCTTGGTTGCCTGCAAGTGCTCGGAGGCGCCCAGCGCGGTGCCGGGGACGTCGAACAGCGCCGCGGCGCCCGGGTCCGCGAGTGCGCTGGCTCTGCCTTCAGCGCCCGCGCCGGCCCGGCCGCCGTCGTTTCCGCCGGTGCCGGGCGCCGCGTTTTCACCGGCCGAACTCGGCGCGCTCGTTCGAGATGCCTCCGAGCGCGGTGGAACTTTCATTTCCGACAACTTCGTTTCGAACGAGACGTCGTACCTCCACCCCGCTTCCGCTCTGGAGAAGCTCGTGCGACCCGGCGGGGCGTACCTCGGCGTCGGTCCCGAGCAAAACTTCACCTACATCGCGCTCACGCGACCGAAGCTCGCGTTCATCGTCGATATTCGGCGCGACAACTTGCTCGAGCACCTCCTGTACAAGGAGCTGTTCGAGCTCGCGCAGACGCGCAGTCACCTGCTGTGTATGTTGCTGGGGCGGCCCTGGTCGCTCGGAGGCGACCCCGGTCAAGACGCAACCCTGGAGCGGGTCCTTTCACACGTGGCGCGCTTCGCGCCGAGTGAAGCCGAGCTCCGGCGCGTCGATGCCGTGATTCGAAAAAGGCTGGCGGCTCTCGACGCGGGCCTCACCGAGGCCGACTTCCGGCGCATCGAACGGATCCACCACGCCTTCTTCGAAAAGCAGCTCGCGCTTCGCTTCGACCTCGGCGAGGCGAACGGTCGCGAGTACCCGACGCTGAAACAGCTCATCTTGGCTACCGACACCACGGGCCTCCAGCGTGGCTTTCTCGCGACCGAAGCGGCGTTTCGCTGGGTGCGGACGATGCAGCGCCAAAATCGCATCGTGCCCCTGGTGGGCGACTTTGCCGGAAACAAGGCACTGGGTCGCGTTGCCTCGGCGCTTCGTTCGCTGGATCTCACGGTGTCGCTCTTCTACGTCTCGAACGTCGAGCAGTACCTCCTGGAAGACGGCAAGTGGCGAAAATGGGTGGAAAACCTGAAGGCGCTTCCTACGGACGACCAAAGTCTACTTCTGCGGGTCTACTTCGATCAGGGCAAGCCGCACCCACTGCAACGCGCGGGGCATCGAACGACCAGTGTGCTCCAGCGCTTCGAGCAATTTTTCGACCACCAGGCGCACAGCGAGTACGCTTCGATGTGGGAGCTCGCAACCGAAGACGTCGTCGGCGCGGCGGCGCCGTCGCGATAGTTCTCACCTAGTCGCGTCCGGGCACGGCCGTGTCCGCGGAGCCGTCCCCTTGCCGGGCTGACGTCCGCGCCGCGTGGCGCGTGCGCGCGCTCAGAGCATCGCCACCCCGGAGCGCTTCGCACCGCGCGGGAACGCGCGCTCGAGGGCGGCAATGTCTTCGGACGTGAGGGCGAGCCTCGCCGCGGCGGCGTTTTCTCGCGTGTGTTCGACGCCGGAGGCCTTGGGGATGGCGAAGAGCAACGGTGCGCGAGTGAGGAAAGCCAGGGCGGCCTGACGCGGCGTCGCGCCGTGGCGCCGGGCGACGGCCTCGAGCGCCTTTCCGGACGCGCCGCGCAGCGGAAAGACGCCGCGCCCGAACGGCGTGTAGCCCACGACGGCGATGCCGTGCCGTTCGCAAAAGGGAATCACGGAGTGCTCGATGCGGCGCTCGCCCAGATGATAGAGCACTTGGTTCGCGGCGACGACGCCGGGTCCGGCGATGCGCACCGCCTCGGCGAGCTCGCGTTCATCGAAGTTGCTGACGCCCCAGGCGCGAATCTTGCCGCTGCGGTGCAATGTTTCGAAACCCGCGATGGTCTCCTCGAGGGGTTGGTGTCCCGGCCAGTGCAAGAGGTAGCAATCGAGGTAGTCGGTGCCGAGTCGCTTCAAACTGCGTTCACACGCCGTCCGGGTGCCGCGCTTGCTCGCGTTCGAAGGCATCACCTTGCTGACCAGGAAGACTTCGTCGCGGCGCCCGGCGATCGCTTCGCCGACGAGCTTCTCGACCTCGCCGGAACCGTAGAGCTCCGCCGTATCGACGTGGCACGCTCCGGCGTCGAGTCCGGCGCGGAGCGCCGCGATCGCTTCTTTTCGGTCGTCACCCTCCATGTTCCAAGTTCCCTGCCCGATCACCGAGACGGGCCGCTCCGTGGGACCGAAAATGCGGGTGTGCATGGGCGGCAAGTTAGCGCGTCTCGAGCCCCCGAGCGGCGTGTCGCGCGCGCGCCGTTCGCGTGGAAGTGCCGACAGGCAGCCAGGCAGGCGAGGACGAGGTATCATCCTGGTCTGCCTCACATGCAAAATCTTCTCGATCGACCCGCCGCGGTCCCGGAGAACGCGACTTACGACGCGGAGCTCGAAGGGTGGGCCGTCGTACAGAAGGACGGTCACGGCCGGCGCGCGGGAGAGGCTTTGACCTACCGCGAGGACGGTTCTCTTCAGGCGCGCTCCTACTACCGGGAGGGCGTGCTGGACGGGCCGTTCGCGGCATTCCACCCGAACGGGCAGCTCGCGCGCGAAGGCCGCTACTCGCTCGGCAAGCTCGACGGCGAAGTCGTGGCGTATCGCTCGGATGCTCCGACGCCGCTTTCGCTGCGCGGCTGCTGCGTGCCCGCGGAAGCCTGGCAGCTCCGCTCGCTTTATCGAGACGGCCGGCTGACGCGGCAGGTGTTCTACGATCGCGACGGGCGGCCGATGACGTCCGAAGGGGCGCTTTGGCCCGAGCGTCCCGCGGCGGTTCCCGAACAGGCCGACTTCGACGAACTGTCGGCGCGCTGGCGGCTGCGCAGCGAGCGCGAAGACTCGGCTCACGTCGACGCCTACTTCGGTCGGGACGGCGCGCGCGTCGAGGAAACGGAATACCGCGCGGGCAAGGCGAGCGCGCGGCGTCGCTTCGGTGAAGCGAACAGCATCGTCGAGGAATGCCACTACGGCGTCGACGGCCGCTTGAACGGGCCACGCGTACGGCGCTTCGCGGCGGGGCAGGCACCTTACGCGGACCCGCGGGTGCGCGAAGAGCGAGCGACGTTCGAGCAGGGCGTACAGGTCGGAAGTCTCGACTTGCTCGACGCCGGGGGGAACGTGCTCGCTCGCGTCGAATGCGGAGCGCGTCTCGGGGCCGACTGGCGGCGCGGCTCGCCGGTTTTCGACACCGCGCTGGACGACGCGAGCGCCGAGCGCCTGTGGGCCATGGTCGAAACGCTCCGCGACGAGGGACGCGTTCGGGAAGCGCTCGGCGTCGCCGGGCGTGCGGCGGCACGAGCGGGACGCCGCGAAGAGCTCGAAGCGCTGCTCCGAGCGGTCACGCCGCCGCTCACGCTCGAGGTTCGCGCGGAAAGAGGGCGGGCGTTGCTCGCGGCGCGCGATGTCGATGTCGCGCGGACCCTCGACGAGCTTTTGCTCGGGACGGACGCGGCGGACGTGTATCGGACGCTGGCGTCGCTGGCGGTGGGTCCTGGACGCGCTGCCCTCGATCTCGTCGCAGCCGCGTTGTTGCTGGCGCCCGAGCGCCCGATGACGCGGCTCACGTGCGCGCTGGCTCGCCTGGACGTCGGTGAGCCGGCCGGGGCGCTGGAAGATGCCGAGGCCCTCGCGGCCGCTTCGCCCGAGAGCGCGGAGTTCCTGCGCGAGTCCGTGAGGCTCTTGTACGGCGGGTTCCCATTTCGTCCGTCGGCTCAGAGCCTGCCGCCACCGCCGTCCGATGCTCCCGAGATGGCGGCGGAGCAGCCCGTCGCCGAGGTGCAGCGTCAGATTCGGGTGTACGCGACGCGGCTCGCGCTGCGGCGTGAACGCGTGCGGGCACTTTCGCGCGCACCGTCGGACGCCGCGTGGTTGCCGCCGGACACGGCATGGCTGCTTTCCGACGGTCCGGTCGAGTTGCGGCAGACGACGGCCACGATCGAGGACGAAACCGACGAGGGCTTCGAGCGCACCGAGGTGAGCATCGACGAAGGCACCGACCTCGATGGCGGAGCGATGACACTGATGCGCGGTGCGCGCGCCGACTGGGCCGCACTGTGTTGGTTGTGCTGGGGCGTCGGGCTCGATCGCGTCGCAATGCCGGACACCGTCGCGGCTCCGGCCGATTTCGCCGCGGCCGTATACTGGGCGATTGAACGACGCTTTCGCGCCAGGGATCGGCTGACAACGGGTGGCCTGGTCTCGCGGACGCGGGGCGTCCCCGGTTTCGAATGGGAAGGCGTGCACATCGACGCCATGGATTCGACCTTCGCGAGTATGGCTGCGGACGAGTTTCTTGAGATACGCTCGGTTTTTCTGTGGCTTT
>DASWGX010000415.1:0-5099 GCA_036393455.1 Polyangiaceae bacterium | reverse complement strand
CGCGAGCAACGCGAACTTCTGCGAAATCTCCGCTATTCGAGAACCGTCGATCAACGTCACGCTTCAGCGTTTACCCAATGCACCGTTTCCATTGGGTTTCCATGCTCTCGGTTTCCATTATTTTCGGACGCCGCCTTAGGTCGCCCCGTGGCAGATCGACGCCGAAGCGAGTAGGCTTGACGAATGGAAGTCATCGGGATTGTCAAGGACGGCAAGGTCGAGCTCCCGACGAGCGTGCATCTCCCGGACGGTGCCAAGGTACGGGTGCTCGTGGAAGAGCTTCAGGCGGAACCGGACCAGCCGCTGGAAACCGAGCCGGTCACCGAGTCGACGGTTCTTGCCGATATCGCCTGGGCGACGGGCCGTCGTTTCGACAGTTGATCGTTGTCGCCGACGCGGGACCGATCCTTCATCTTTATTGGATCGAGTGTCTGGATTGGGGCTTGCCACCGACGCGAATCTACGTGGTCGAAGAGGTCTGGGCCGAAGTCGCACGGCATGCCCCCGCGGCGCTGAGGGACTCGCGGTTCGCGCGTCGAACGGCGCCCGCTGCGAACGTCGAGTGGCAAGCGCGGTTCTCGTTGGATTCCGGAGAGACGGCGGCAATCGCGTTCGCGCTTGAACACGCGGGGTCTCTTCTGCTGACCGACGATGAAGCGGCACGCCGTGCCTGTGCAGCGTTGGAGCTCCCTGCCGTGGGCTCGCCCGGGTCGGCATTCGGAGAAGTCAATGAGCGATCCGAAGAGGCGGCCCTACGGCAGCGGCAGTGTCACGCGGCGTCGCGAGCGCTTCCTTGCCCGATTGCGCGTGAGCGGCCGGCTCCGTTCGTTGGTACGTATGCGACGGCGGACCAGGCAGACGTCCGGCTCGACAATCCGTCCGGGCCGCACATTATCGTGCGCTACGGCGCGCCGGGGCGGGCGACGAAGGGCGGCAAGGTGCGGCGGGTTCCGTTGATCGGGCCGGCGGTGGAGGTCGTTCGGACTTGGCTCGCGATGCTCCCGAGCTACGCGCCGAAGAACCCTCACCGAATACCGCGGGGCACGCTGCGCGGCGAAGCCGAACAGCGTCGTCTCCCAGGGTTGCCCGCACCTGCACTTGACGGCTGATCCACGGTCGTCGCCGTTCGTTCGCTCCCGATAACGACATCCGTCACGCCGGACGTCCCGGCCAGCGGTGTCCTCGAAGGAGCAGGCCGATGATGACCCGGATGTGGCACAAGATCGTGCAGTCGAAATTTCTCGTCGCTTTTCTCGCGGCCGCCGTGGCGATGAGCGTGCTCTGCCCGTCGGTGGCCCGGGCCATTGATTCGCGCGTTCCCGTTCCGGAGCTCCCGGAACCGGACCCGCGTGCGGAGGCCGAGCGGACGCTGCGCGAGAATCAGGCGCTCGCGGCGTGGCTTCGCGCCAGGCGTCCCACGCCGCAGCAGTATTGGTTTTCGGCGCTTCACGCCGACGTATCGGAAGCGCTGCTCGATCTCGCGCGCGACGGCCATTTCGAGCACACGGACTGGGTGTATCTCGTGATGTGGCGCTTCGACGATCGCTATCTCGAGGCGTGTCGCGCGCTTCGCGACGCCTCGCGCCACGAGAGCGTGGATCCGGAGTGGGAGGCGGCGTTCGAGCGCATGGACCGCCGCGGGCTTCCGCTGTTGTCGGTGCTCGAGTCGCTCGAGGTCCACATCCGCCATGATCTGCCGCTCGCTCTGGCTCGGTCGTACCGCGAGGCCCGCGAGCGCGACGCTTCGCTCCGCTTCGAGGATCTGCGAGAAGACTTCGAGGCCATGGAGCCCGCGTTCGAGCACGCACGCAAGCGCGCGAAGCTTCCGCTCGTCGAGCGCGGTCTGCTCTGGCTCTTCAATTATCCCGGCGGTACCGGCGCGAAGCGCGGACGGCAGGCGCTCGGCCTTGCCGCCAAGTTCGACATCCCGTCCGAGCGCGCGATCGCCTTTCACCGCGCGGCGCGGCTGCTCGACCTCGATATGCCGCTTTCCGCGCGCGATCGCGAGCTCGTCCGGCGGCTGCTCACGACCGAGCTCGCCGACCGGGAGTCGCCCGGCGTCGACGTCGCGGTCAGGGATTACGAAGTCGAAAACGTGCTCAGGCTCCTCGACGAGCTCGGAGCCAGCGCGCTCGAGGAGGCGCTTTCCTGGAGCTCCACCACGACGACCTCGTCGGACAGCAAGGTCTTGATCCTCGACTACCTGGCCGAGCGCTTGACCCCCGTGTTGGAAAGGAAGCTCCCCGAGCTCGCTCGACGGCTTCGCGCCCGGCAGGCTCAACGAAATCTCGAACGAAGCGCGCACGAAGCTCGCGCGCCCGACACCTGGGGCAGTCGCTCGCGGGACAGCGCCAAGCCCCCGCCTCCGCCGCCGCCGCCGGGAGGCAGTGCGGAGCCGCGGAAGGGACGCGGGGCGACACGGAGCAGAGGCACGCGTAACCACCGCGAGGGCGGCGTGCGGCTCGACCAGCGCGCGAAGATCGACCTTCCCGAGATCACCGGAGCGGTGCTCGACGGCGACCAACTGGTCCTGCTGACGCGCGCGGGCCGCCACGCGACGCCGGTCGACCCCGGATTGTTCGCCGCGATCCTGCGTACGGTGCTGGCCGACGACGACCCTTACGTCTCCATCGATCCGGGCCCCGACTCCAATCGCGGCTATGTCCGAGCGCCTCCGGCGCTCCAGGGCACGGCGGCGCTGTCGATCCTGTTCGAAGCCGACTTTCTGCTCAAGCGGCTGCTGCTCGCGCGCGACCCGAACACCGGGGCGCCGCAGCCGTTACGGGTCGCCGGCGCGAAGAGCTGGGCCGAGCGCCTGCTCGACGAAGCGTCCGCGCTCCGCACCGGCCGGGCTTTGCCGCCCGCGATGTATCGATTCTGGATCACGCCGGCCGAAGTCGTGCTCCGGCGCGGCCCGAGCGGCGCGCTCATCGACCGAGTCACCATGCAGGTCAAGTGGGAGCGCATGAGCGACCAAGTCGATCGCGCTTCCGACCGCGCCGCCGCGCGCTGGGCGGAGCATCTCACCAAGAACTGGCCCGCCTACGCCCGGGCGTACCCGGCGCTCCGCCGCGTGGAGATGCTGGCTCGCCTCACCGCGGTCGCAAAGTATCTGCGCGATGCCCGCTTGCCGATCGATCCGAGCTGGTACGCGCGCGATCGCGTCACTCGTGCCCGCGTTCCCGAGACCGTGAAGGCCCTGCGCGCGAGCGCCGTCCGGGGTCGGTATGCCGTCGAAGTGTGGGGAGGCGTCGACTTCAGTCCGGAGAACCGCTACGTGATCGGCCCGAGCCCGACGCCGTCGCAGCTCCGACAGGCGGCAAGGAAAGCCAAGAGCAACCCTCGTGCGGGACGTCCGGGCTTCGGCTCGGCGGCGTTCCCCATCGGGCCGCGAGCGAAGCCGTACGCGGCGATTCTCCGCGAAGGGATCGAAACCGACGAGCCCGCCGAGGCGCTGACCATCGGCGAGCTCACGCTTCGGCGTCCCAAGAGCTGGCTCGTTCCGAGCGCCGATGTGACCGCGAAGCTCCGCGCGGAAGTAAAGCGCGGGGCCGGCCCGTTCGCTCGTCAAATCGCGGACGTCGGTATCGTCCAGCCGCGGCCGGGCCTTGCCGTGCTCGTCGTGAGCGCCGAGCTGCCGATCGGCGACGCGTTGCTCGAGCTCACGGAAGGTGAGCTTAGCGGGTTGTTTCAGATGCGTCTCCGCAAACTCGGAAAAGTCGCGGGCCTTTCGGCGCTCGAGCTCGAAGCCCCGGAGTCCGAGCCTGGCATTGCGACCAAGCTCGTCTGGCTATTCCCGCCCCGGGCCGGCCGTGCTTACCTCATCGTCGTGGCCTCCATGAAGGGAGCCGAGGTCGGCGATCGTCTCTTCGGTGCCCTCGCTCGAACGCTCGCCTACGCGCCGAGCCCGCAGCGCCCGCCAGGGCCGAAGCTCGCGACCATTGCGCAGATCACACCGAACGACACGGCGCTCGAAGTCTTCAATCGGCTCGGCATACCCGACGAGCTGGCGAAAAGCTCGAACGGCTCCGAGCTCTGGGCGTACGCAACCCGAGAAGTCGCGGTGTTTTTCGACGCGGACAAGCGCGTAACGGCCGTGCTCGCGCTCGGCCCGCGCGCGGGGGCGGTGTCCGGCGGGGCTCGCGTGGGAAGCTCCAAGAGCGAGTTGCTTTCGGGGCACGCGGGGTGCGTCGTGTTGCCGGTGTTGGGCGCTGGTCGACAAGGGAGCGGACAGGAGAGCGCGTGGTGCAGTGACGAACAGGTGTTCGCGGTCATCGACGCGGGGCGAGTGTCGGCGATCGGCGTGTACGGAGATGCGAATGAGATGTTGAGGACGGCCATTTTCGTGATGCGGGCAGGGGGTGGGCATGGACGCTAGAGAGGCGCTCAACGCGGGCTTCGCCTTCTATGAAAGTGGGAAGCTCGAGGAAGCGAAGGCTTGTTGGCGAAACGCCTGGGAGCTGCGCGACAGGACTCCCGAGGCCGCTCAATCCGCGGCCGCCGCAGCGGGCAACCTCGGCGTGCTCTTCGAGCAAACCGGCAACGTCGAGCAAGCCGCTCGCTGGTATCAAAACGCATGGGAGCTCCGCGACACGACTCCCGAGGCCGCTCAATACGCGGCCATCGCAGCGTACAACCTCGGCCTGCTCTTCAAGCAAACCGGCGACGTCGAGCAAGCCGCTTGCTGGTACCAAAATGCCTGGGAGCTGCGCGACACGACTCCCGAGGCCGCTCAATCCGCGGCCATCGCAGCGTACAACCTCGGCGGGCTCTTTGCGCAAACCGGCGACGTCGAGCAAGCTGCTCGCTGGTATCAAAACGCCTGGGAGCTCCGCGACAAGACTCCCAAGGCTGCTCAATCCGCGGCCCGCGCAGCGTTCAACCTCGGCGCGCTCTTCGCGCAAACCGGCAACGTCGAGCAAGCCGC
Source organism: Polyangiaceae bacterium (assembly GCA_036393455.1). Taxonomy (GTDB): domain Bacteria; phylum Myxococcota_A; class Polyangia; order Polyangiales; family Polyangiaceae; genus DASWGX01. Next base: position 172 of record DASWGX010000415.1, on the reverse strand, counting down.
TCGCTGGTACCAAAACGCCTGGGAGCTGCGCGACAGGGCTCCCGAGGCCGCTCAATACGCGACCGCCGCAGCGTACAACCTCGGCGTGCTCTTCGAGCAAACCGGCAACGTCGAGCAAGCCGCTCGCTGGTATCAAAACGCATGGGAGCTCCGCGACACGACTCCCGAGGCC
>DASWGX010000414.1:0-6230 GCA_036393455.1 Polyangiaceae bacterium | reverse complement strand
GCCTTGGCACGGTCGGCTTTGGAACTATGCGATTAGAGATGGCATGCGCGTGCCCTTGAACGGTGAAGTAGCCTGGCTGCTGCCGGAAGGGGCCAAGCCCTACTGGCGCGGGCGCATCACCCAGCTCAGCTACCAGTTTGCACAATGACCGAAACCAATCATGATACCACGCGCAGCCTAACGAAGTAGCGTTTTAGGGTCGACCGGGGCGAGCGAGGCCCCGGCCGACGCTACTGTAACCCTGCGTTCTGAAGGATCATGGCGGCGGCGAGAGTCTCGAGCTTTGCCGCGTGGCGCTCGCCGAGATCCGGCAGGCGCTTGTGGAGCTCGGCGGCGAGCGCCTTGACCTTGTCGGCCTGGGAGCGACCCCGGTCGGCGACGAGCGCGCTCAGGCTTTTCGGAAACGCGGCCCGGTAGTCAGCGTGCGCGCGATCCTTGCCAACGGCAGCGAGCACCTCAACCTCGCAGATCCGGCATGCTTCGTCGAGCCGGGGCATCGATTCGCAACCAGTGGCGAATCGGGACGGCTTTCGGTGGCTGGGGCGGGCTCAGTGCCGGTGCCGGCGTGCGGTGTCGGTGCCGGTGCCGGCGTGCGGTGGCAGCATCGGTGTCAGTGTCAGTGCCGGCGCGAGTCCGCGCCGCCCCGTCGAACACCGATCGCGGGTGCGGCGCCGCGCGAGCGCGCTTGTTCGGCGGCGGCCGGCCGGGATAAAGGGGACAGGTGAAAATCGTCGAGGTCAGCCGCGACCTGTCGCGCGCGGTGGAGCGACTGCGTTTCGACGCGCCCGTGGCGTTTGTGTATAACCCGCTCGCTTACGCGCGAGCTCCGCACGAAGCCTACCTGCGCCGCTACGGCGCCGGAACGCGCGAGATCCTGTTGCTCGGCATGAATCCGGGTCCGTTCGGTATGGCCCAGACGGGCGTCCCTTTCGGCGACGTCACGATGGTGCGCGATTTTCTGAAGATCGAGGGAGAAGTAGCAGCGCCCGAGCGCGTCCACGAGCGGCGGCCGATCAGCGGCTTCGCCTGCCCGCGCAGCGAGGTGAGCGGCACGAGATTGTGGGGCTGGGTCAAGGGTCGCTTCGAAACCCCCGCGCGCTTCTTCGACCGCTTCTTCGTGGCCAACTATTGCCCGCTCGTGTTTCTCGAGGCCAGCGGCCGCAATCGAACGCCGGACAAGCTGCCGCCCGCCGAGCGACAGCCGCTCTTCGCCGCTTGCGACGCAGCGTTGCGACGCATGGTGGCTCTGCTCGCGCCACGCTTCGTGATCGGCGTGGGCGGCTTCGCCGCGGAACGCGCGCGCTCGGCGCTGTCGGACTACGACGGCACGATCGCCTGCGTGCTGCACCCGAGTCCGGCGAGCCCGGCCGCCAATCGAGGGTGGGCGTCGCTCGCGGAGGGACAGCTCTCGGAGCTCGGTATCCGACTGTGACGCTGAACCCGCTTCCCGCCGCGGTCACGGCCCGGGCCGGACTCTACGCGCTCGCGTTGCTCGCCGTGCTCGAGCTCTTGGTGTTGGTTCGACTCGACCCGCCGGCGGCCGTGGCCGAGGACGCCCCGGCGCATCGATTCTCCGCGACGCGAGCGCAGCGCGTGCTCGAGCGCCTCGTAACCAGCGCCGAGCCGCACCCTACGGGCACCCGAGCGCAACGCGCCTTTCGCGATCGCCTGGTCGCCGAGCTCGAAAAGCTGGGGCTCACCGCCGAGCTGCAGCGCGGCGCGGCCTGCGGGCAATGGGGAGTCTGCGCCGAAGTCGAGAATGTGATCGCCGTCTTGCCGGGGCGCGATGGGCGCGTCGAGCTCGGCCTTGCGTGTCACTACGACTCAGTGCCCGCGGGGCCCGGCGTCGCCGACGACGCCCAGGGCGTGGCGAGCCTGATCGAAATCGCGCGCGCCCTGGCGCTCGATCAACCGCGAAGCGGCGTCGTGCTGCTCTTCACCGACGGCGAAGAGATCGGCCTCTTGGGCGCCCGCCTTTTCACGCGCGAGCACCCGCTGGCCAAAGGGCTCAGAGTCGTCCTGAACGTCGAGGCGCGCGGGACCGGCGGGTCGAGCCTGATGTTCGAAACCACGCAGGGAAGCGGCTGGCTCGTCGAAAAATTCGCTCGCAGCGCGGCGCGGCCGATTGCAAGCTCGTTGTTCGCTTCCGTGTACCGCGCGCTGCCCAACGACACGGACCTCACGGTTTTCGGCGCGCACGGCGTGCAGGGCCTGAACTTCGCGTTTCTCGACGGCGTGGCCCGCTATCACACGCCGCTCGACGACCTCGCTCATCTCGAGCTCGGCTCGGTGCAGCACCAGGGCGAGAGCGTCATTGCCACCGCGCGCGAGCTGCTCGCCTCCGGCGTCGAACCGGCCGGCGAGGAAGCGGTGTTCTTCGACGTGCTGGGCGCTTTCTTGGTTCGTTTGCCGGCGCCATCGATGTTGCTCTTCATGCTCCTGGCGACGGCGGCGTTCGGCTACGCGGTGGGCCGCGACGTGGCGCGCCGTCGCTGGCTCGCTCGCGATCTCTTGCCGGTCACGGCCGGAGTGCTCGCGCTCCTGGTCGCGCCGGGCCTGCTCGGGGCTCTCACCGGTTGGTTGCTTTCGAAGCTCGGGGGCCTGCCTTCGCCCTGGCTTGCGACGCCGGCGCCGCTGCTGGTGGCGTTCGTGGCGCTCGCGTTCGCCGGCGCAGCGCTGGCTGCACGGCTCGCCGGCGCCGAACGCTGGCTTTTGCTGTTCGACGCCGTCTGGCTCGTCTGGCTCCTGGTCGGCTGGGCGTTGGTCGTGGCGCTGCCCTCGGCGAGCTACGTCGCCGTGGTGCCGGCGCTTTTTGCCGGGGCCGCGCGCGTCGCAGTCGCTCACGTGCCGTCGCACAGGGCTCCGCTCGTCCTCGCGGTGCCCGCGGTCGTCACCGCGCTCATCTGGCTGCCGGCGCTTTCGATGCTGTATCCGGCGCTCGGCTTCCTGGCTCCGGCGCTGCTCGCGACGGCGGTTGCGTTCGGGCTCTCGCCCTTCGCCCCGCTCTGGTCGGGTCTGTTCGCGCCACCCGTCGCCGTGCGCGCCATCTTCGCGCTCGCCGCGGGTGCGGCGCTCCTACAGCTCGCGCCCGCTCCCTTCAGCGAAAGCACGCCGCAGCGCCTTTCGATCGCGTTCGCCGTCGATCCCGAGCGCGGCGCGCGCTTCCTGGCCGACACGTCGTTCGGTCCGCTGCCGGCGGCGCTCGCGAACGCCGCAAAGTGGTCGCCGCTTCCCGCCGATCCGCATCCTTGGCCGAGCAGCTGGCGCACGAGCGTCGCCGAAGCGCCGGCGCCCAACCTGGAGCTGCCTCTCGCCGTCGGCCGCATCACGGCGAGAGGCGCGTCCAGCGTGACCGTGCAAGCGACGGCGCCGCCGGGCGCGTGGGCGGTCAACGTGCACGTCCCCGCGACGACGCGCTTCGTGCGCGCGCGCTGGGAAGGTCAAAGCGTGCTGCCGCGTAGTGAGGGCAAGTGGACCGTCGCAACCTTCGTCCTGGGCGAGGCACGCACTCTGTCCGTGGAGCTCGAGCTCGAAGGCGAGCGCGTGCCTCCGCTGCTCGTGAGCCAGGCGACGCTCGGCCTTCCCGCAGCGGGCGCGCCGCTCCAGCGCGCGCGAGCGCCGTACGCAACCCAGTCGCAATTCGGGGACATGACGGTCGTGGCGAGCCGCGTTTCGCCGACGCCGCCCGCACCGGTTCCGGCGACGCCGACAAGACGGTGAGCGGGCGTCGAAGCAATTGGCGCGTGGAGGCATCGGTTCGGGCGCTGTCGGTGACGGCCCTCGGCACGCCGCGGGCGGTTGCCGGCCCGGCCAGAAGGTCGACGGCCCGCGGATCTGGATTCCGAGCGGAAAGCGTGAATAGGCTTCGATCGGCGTGCGAAGCGGCTTCGATCGGCACCTGCCACTGAGTCGCCTGGTTTCGGCGAAACTGGCGATCTCGATACTCGGCGCGCTCGCCATCTCCGCGCGGTGCCGCTCGGGCCCGCCGCCTTCGACCGGCCCCTGCCGGCCCGGGCTGGTACGCTTCGCGCAGACGGGAATTACCGATTGGCCGCGGGGCGATCTCGAGCGGCTGCGCCGCTCGCTCGACGAAAGCAGCCTGCTTTTCGTCGCCTACGACGGCTGCGAAGTGCGCCCGCTCTGGGACTGTCGCCAGCCGGGCGCGGACAGCTACCGCCCCGAGGAAAAGGCGCTCGTGCTCTTGGCCAGCGATGATGCGAGCGCGACGACCATCGGCCAATTCACGACCTCGATGGACGTGAGCCGCACAACGCCGGGCTCGGACTGCCAGGGGGCGACCCATGCCATCGCCTCGGTGACGACCGGCACCCTGACGCGCTCGACGCCGGATGGCGAAGAGGTTTTCGGCGATCCCGAGGCTTGCGCGGCTCGCGCGACGAAGGCCGGCTGCGACACGCCGCTCGTGGTCCAGCTGATGCCCCTGGTGGCCGGCAAGGTCGCCGATTGTCCGGAAGGCTACCAGCGTCGCGGCGACGATTGCGTTCTCGCCGAGCGCGAGCAATGCCCCGCGGGCACCACTCCGCGACAAACCCCCGAGGGACGGCGCTGCGTTCCCGATGCGCCGCCCGCGTGCGATCCCGACGTCGACGAATGGTGCAAGGCTGCCGCAAGCGGCTACTACCGGCCCGCGCCGGGCAAACGCGGCGCGGGCGAGATCAACCGTTTGCTCGACGAATGTCCGAAGCGCGAAGGCAGTGCTCGCGCGCGCTGTCTACTCGCGCTCGCGGAACTGTACCGGAGCTACCATCCCGGTAGCCCGGAGGCGCAGCGCTCGCGGCTGCTCGCGCTGTTCGAGTTTTCCGAACTGCCCGGCATCGAGCAACTCGCCGAAACACCCAGGGCCCTGGAAGAGCTCGTCGAGCTCTCCGCCGACTTTCCCGAGCGCTCGCGACACCTGGCCGCGGCCAACCGATTGCGGGAGCTCTACCCGCACGCTCCGGAAACCGCCTCCGCCTACCTAGCGCTGGCGCGTCACTTTTGCAGTCGCAAAGAACCAGAGCTTGCCCGGCGATCGCTCCAGCAGATGCGCGAGAGCATCAAAGGGCTGCCCAAGCAGGCCGCGCAGGCGGCCCGCGAGATCGAGCTCGGATGCGCTCAGTCCGCCGCAGCGGGTGACTGAGGCCCCGGCGCGGCACCCGAGACGCGCCGGCTCTCGCACAGCCTGAGCTGATCCTTGACGCTGTCCTGCGCGGCGGCGCACTCCTTGGCCTGGGCTTCGAATTGTTCGCTCTTGGCCGCCTTGTCGAAGAGCCCTTTGCTTTCGCGCTTGGCCTTTTCGAGGGCGTCGACGGCCGTTTTCTCGGCCCGGCGCGCCCGATCCGCCGCGACGCGCGCTCTTCTTTCCGATTCTCGCGCCGCCGCCTCCGCCGCCCGCGCGGCCTTTTCTTGCTCCCGAGCCAGACGCACGGCCTCGTCCTTCGCGTCGTTGCTGGTCTTCAGCTTTTCGTTGGCTCGTTGCGCCAGAGCGAGAGCCTTTTCGAGCTTGTTCTGCCGCGTGGCGAGCTCGGCCGTCTGCTGCATGTCTTTCTTCGCCGCTTCCAAAAGCTGGCGGTTGGCCTCGGTCGCCTCGTTCAAGGCGGAGATCTTTTCGTTTAGCGCGACGTCTTTCTCCTGTCGCGCGCCCTCCGTGATGAGCGCCACGGCGCCGCTGGCGATCGACGCGATACCGAAAAGGACCGCCAGGGACGTGAGGCGCGCCCGCAAGGCTCTGGCCTTCTGGCGATCCGCCATTTCACGGTTGCGTTCCTTCTCGCTTTCGTCGAGGAACGCTTGCGCCGCGCCAACGAGTGCGGCGTGATCGACGGACCCCGTATCGCCGCCGACGTAGCGCTCGCGTTGCCGTTCGCCGAGTTTGGTGACAGCGGGGTGGTAGCGGCGCGCCCAGGCGGCTGAAGGCTTTTTCTTGCGCCACCACGCCAGCTGTCCGCTGAGCTGCGGCTCGCGAAACAGCGGCTCCTCGTCCGGCCGTTCCCGCCGCGACAGCGCGGCGTCGAGGATGCGCCGGTAGGCCTGCGCGTCCTGCCGTTCCTCGAGGGCCCATTCCTTGAGGCGGGCCCAGCGCCGCAGGATGGCTTCGTGCGTCAGATCGATTTGCGTCGCCGGCTCGAGCTTCACCACGGACGGCGGGGACAAGAACTGACAATCCGAGGCTCGAAGTCGCTCGATGACGCTGCGCAGATCCGCGTCCTCGTGCTTCACGCCGGCCACTT
>DASWGX010000413.1:0-6989 GCA_036393455.1 Polyangiaceae bacterium | reverse complement strand
CTCGCGGAGCTCCTGGCGCCTCACGCGAAGAGCATCGCGTGCCTCGACCGAAGCGAGCGCATGGCGCAAGCCGCTGGGCGGCGGTTGTCGAGGTTCGATCATGCGCGCGCCATCGTGGCGCGCATGGAGGAGATGCCGTTCGACGCGGCTAGCTTCGACCAGGTACTGTGCTTCAACGCACTTACCTACGTGCCGGACCCGGCGCGTGCGCTCGCGGAAATTCGACGCGTGCTGCGTCCGGGAGGGCGCCTCAGCCTGGTCTGTTTGCATCGCCACAGCCACCAAACGGTGGCCGAGCAGTACGGCCACATTCACGCAGGGTTCTCGGTGCCGGATCTCGCCCAGTTGCTTCGCAATGCCGGTTTTCGAGTCGGCAGCTGCGCAGTTCGTTGTAGGGAACGGCGCAAACCCTACTTCGAAGTGCTGGCGGCGTTCGCGCGCGCGGCTCATTCCTCCGACTGACACGACGCTCCATGAAAGAACGCCGGTGACGACTGTGCCCATGAATGAAACCGAGACCACGCTGCGACGGCTCGCGGCGCAACGCATCCTCTTGCTCGACGGCGCGATGGGTACGATGCTCCAGAGCTACCGACTTTCGGACGCGGACTTTCGCGGTGAGCGCTTGGCTACGCACGGGTCCGACCTTCAGGGAAACAACGACGTCTTGGTGCTCACGCAGCCGGCGTTGGTGCGGCAGGTGCACGCCGCGTACCTGCAGGCGGGCAGCGACATCATCGAGACGAACACCTTCAGCTCGAACTCGATTTCTCAGGCCGACTACGCGCTCGAGTCCTTGGCGTACGACCTCAACGTCGAGGCGGCGAGGCTCGCCAAGGCCGTGGCGGCGGAGTTTTCGGATCGCACCCCGGACAAGCCGCGCTTCGTCGCGGGTGCCATCGGCCCCACCACCAAGACGCTGAGCATCTCGCCCGACGTCAACGACCCGGCTTTCCGTGCGCTCACGTTCGATCAGATGCGCGATGCCTACGCGGAGCAGGTACGCGGGCTCGTCGACGGCGGCGTCGACCTGCTGCTCGCCGAAACCGTGATCGACACCTTGAATCTCAAGGCCTGCCTCGTCGCTATCGAACAGGTTCTGTCCGAAAAAGGGCGCTCATTGCCGCTGATGATCAGCGTGACGATGACGGACAACAGCGGCCGCACCCTGAGCGGACAAACGCTGGAGGCCTTTTACAACTCGATCCGGCACGCCGCTCCGCTCTCCGTGGGTATCAACTGTGCGCTCGGCGCCGATCAGATGCGCCCCTTCATCGCCGAGCTCAGCCGGCTCACGCCCATGCTGATCAGCTGCTACCCGAACGCGGGTTTGCCCAACGCCTTCGGCGAGTACGACGAACAGCCGGAGCAGACGGCCGGCCTGCTCGGGAGCTTTGCGCGGGACGGCTTCGTCAACATCGTGGGCGGCTGTTGCGGCACGACGGACGCGCACCTTGCCGCCATCGCCGAGAGCCTGCGCGATCTCGCGCCGCGCACGCCGCCGGACGTACCGGCGCTGAGTCGTTGGGCGGGCCTCGAACCTTTGAACGTTCGGCCCGAAAGCAACTTCCTGCTGATCGGCGAGCGCACCAACGTCACGGGCAGCCGGCGCTTCGCGAACTTGATCAAGGCGGGCGACTACAACGGTGCCCTCGCCGTGGCGGTCGAACAAGTGCGCAGCGGCGCCAACATCATCGACATCAACATGGACGAGGCGATGCTCGATTCGGAAGCGGCGATGACCAGGTTCCTCAACCTGATTGCCGGTGAACCGGAGATCGCGCGCGTTCCGATCATGGTCGACAGCTCCAAGTGGTCCGTGATCGAGGCCGGCCTCAAATGCGTGCAGGGCAAGGCGATCGTGAATTCCATCAGCCTGAAAGAGGGCGAGGAAGACTTTCTGGACAAGGCGCACAAAGTGCGAATGTACGGGGCTGCGGCCGTCGTGATGGCGTTCGACGAGCAGGGACAGGCCGAGAGCGCCGAGCGAAAATTCGAGATTTGCCGGCGCGCCTACCGTCTGTTGACGGAGCGCGCGGGCTTCGACCCAAACGACATCATCTTCGATCCGAACGTCTTTGCGGTGGCTACGGGCATCGAAGGACACAATCGCTTCGCCATTAACTTCATCGAGGCGGTCAAGCTGATCAAGCAGCAGCTGCCCGGCGCCAAGGTGAGCGGCGGCGTGAGCAACTTGAGCTTTTCCTTCCGCGGCAACGACGGCGTTCGGGAAGCGTTCCACTCTGCGTTTCTCTACCGCGCGATCAAGGCTGGAATGGACATGGGGATAGTCAACGCCGGACAACTCGTCGTGTACGAGGACATCGCGCCCGCCCTGCTCGAGCGCGTCGAGGACGTGCTGTTCGACCGGCAGCCCGACGCGACCGAACGCATGGTCGAATTCGCCGCGACGGTGAAGGGTGGCGCCAAGGCGAAAGAGGCCGATTTGGCCTGGCGCGAGGCCGACGTCGAAGAGCGCATTCGGCACGCGCTCGTACAGGGAGTCGTGGATTTCGTGGAAGCCGACGTCGAGGAAGCACGGCAGAAGCTGGGGAGACCGCTCAGCGTGATCGAGGGGCCGATGATGTCCGGGATGAGCGTGGTCGGAGACCTGTTCGGCGCGGGCAAGATGTTTCTGCCGCAGGTGGTCAAGAGCGCTCGCGTGATGAAGCGAGGCGTGGCCTATCTCGAGCCGTTCATGGAAGCCGAAAAGGCGGAGGGCGGAGATCGCGGGGCGGTCGGCACGATCGTGATGGCGACGGTCAAGGGCGACGTGCACGACATCGGCAAGAACATCGTGGGCGTGGTGCTCGGCTGCAATAACTACCGCGTGATCGATCTCGGCGTAATGGTGCCCTGCGACAAAATCCTCGACGCCGCTCGCGAGCACCGAGCCGACGCCGTCGGTTTGAGCGGCCTCATCACGCCGAGCCTCGACGAAATGGTGACAGTTGCGCGCGAGATGCAGCGTCGCGGCCTGACCACGCCGCTCCTGATAGGCGGCGCGACGACGAGCCGCCAGCACACGGCGGTCAAGATCGCCCCGGAGTACTCGGGCGCGACGCTGCACGTGGCGGACGCATCGCGTGCGGTAGGCGTAGTGGCGGCGCTGCTGGACGACAACGAGCGCGAGAACTTCGTCGCTCGCGCGCGAACCGAGCAAGAACGGTTGCGCGGTCTCTATACCGGCGGCCAAGGACGGCGCCTGCTCGGCTACGCGGAGGCGGTGCGGCGTAAACCCGAGCTCCGCTTTGCACCCGAAGCCGCGGGCGTGCCGGCTTTCATCGGACGCCGCAGCGTCGAAGGACAGTCGCTCGCGGAGCTCGCCCGCTACATCGATTGGACGTTCTTCTTCTCGGCCTGGGAGCTCAAGGGGCGTTTCCCGCGCATCCTCGAGCACCCGGAATACGGCGCCGCGGCGCGGGAACTGTTCGAGAACGGCCGCACGCTACTCGATCGCCTCATCGAGAAGGACCTACTTCGCGCCAACGCGGCGTACGGCTTCTGGCCGGCCGCCAGCGACGGCGACGACATCGTCGTGTTTGCGGACGAGTCGCGCTCGCAGGAGCTCCTGCGCTTCAACATGCTGCGGCAGCAAGGCGATCGAGGCGCGAAGGAACAGTGCCTGTGTCTGGCGGACTTCGTCGCTCCGCTCGGGAGCGGTATCGCCGATCACATCGCCGCCTTTGCGGTCACCTCGGGGATTGGCGCGGACACCCTGGCCCGCGAGTACGAGAGCGCCCACGACGACTACAACGCGATCATGGTCAAGGCGCTCGCGGATCGCCTCGCGGAGGCGTTCGCCGAGTGGATGCACGAGCGGATACGTCGACAATGGGGTTATGCGCGCGACGAAAGGTTCGAGGCCGAGGAACTGATCGCCGAAAAGTATCGGGGCATTCGCCCGGCGTTCGGCTACCCCGCGTGCCCGGACCACAGCGAAAAGACGAAGCTGTTCGAGCTACTCGGTGCTCGAGAGATCGGGATCGAGCTGACGGAAAGCTTCGCCATGCTCCCCGCAGCGGCGGTGAGTGGGATCTGTCTCGGGCACCCTGAGGCTCGCTACTTCAACGTCGGGCGAGTAGGGAAAGACCAAGTTCTGTCCTACGCCAAACGCAAGGGGGCGCCGCTCGAAGTCGTCGAGAAATGGCTCGCGCCGAACCTGGGGTACGAACCGGCAGGCTGAGCGTGGCGGCGCTTCGCGACGTCAAGGCGCGCGGCTGCCCAAGCCGACGTCGAGCGCCAGCGTAGCCCACGTGAACGGCCGGCCCCAGCGGGCTATTTCGTCGTCGGCAAAGCTGACGACGACCCCGGGCGTGGCAATGGCGCCGTTGAGATCGGCGCGCAGGCCGACTGCTCGCGACAGCGACGTCCGCAGTGAAATTCGCAGCAGCGGCGCTGGCGTCACGACTGACTGCGCGCGCACTTCCAGCGGCGGCGCTGCCGTCTCGCCCGCCGCCCGCAACACCACGACGCTCATGCCGGCTCCGAGGGCCAGGCGCGCGGGGCCCGTGACCAGGAACCGCTCCACCACCACTCCCGCGAACCAGAGGCTGACGTCCGCATCGCCGCGCTCGTCTCCGAGCTTGGTCGAGCTCAGTTGCGTAGTGCCGAAGCCTTGGAACGCCCAGCGCGAGAACGGCTGCCAGCTGAGCGCCGCGACGGCAAGCACCGATCCACCGACGCCCCCCGGGCTGTCGGTGACGCCCAGACCGAGAGCGAGTCCGAATGGTGGCGGGTGGTCCTCGGTACCCGGGCTGGGCGCGAGCTCGTTCTCGGCACCGAGATCCCGGACCGGAGCGACGTCGGGTGGAGGAGCTTCTCGCACGCCAAGCTCGATGAGGCGCGCCCGCAGGGTTTCGACGGCGCGAATCGCCAGCAGCTCGTCGCGACCGCCCGCGTTGCTGGTCACGAGCTCTTCGGTCGCCGCGCCTCGCGCCGTGGCACCGATCCAGAGCTCGACGCCGGTACGCGACGGTGTCGAACGGAGGGCGGCGATCACGCCGCGCCGCGTGCCGAGCGAGGCGAGAGGTCGTGGGAGACGCTGGCCGTGCACTTCGATTATCTGATAACCGAGGGCCAACAGCTCGGCGCGCAGGCGAGCCGAGATCCTGCCGTCGCCGGGCACGCGGACGAGCAATACACTGGGCTCTGCTTGCGCGATCGCCGTATGTGCCAGGACGAGCGACGCGATCGCGAAGAGAACGCCCACGCCTGTGCGGCGCCACGCCGAGCCAAAATCGCTGTTCAACGTCGCGGCGAGCTTATCGGAGCGTCCGCCAATTGACGAGCCAGGTCGGCATGGGGGCCCGACGCGTGGCGCGACAGATATTCCTTGGCGGCGAGCCGGGCGCCGGCTGCGTCCCCCGCCCGGTGCAGGCTTTCCATGAGCCGCCCGCGCGCCTCTCGCGCCAGCGCGCCTCCGGGTCGTTCGGCGATGTAGGTCTTGAACCAGCGCGCAGCGCCGGCGAAGGCTCCGCTTTGATCGAAGTCGAGGCGCGCCAGGGAAAATGCGGCGAGCGCCGCCTGTTCACTCGCGGGAAAGCGGGTTCTCACGCTGCGGAACGCGGCGCGAGCGCGATCGGAACGACCCGCGTAGCGCGCCACGTCCCCGAGCAAGCTAACGTCCTCGGCGGCGCCGCGGAGGCAAAGCGCTTCGAAGCCTTCGCTCTCGGCGCTCGCGAAAGCGTCGGAATATTTGCCGGCCAGCGCAAAACTTCGCCAGTCTTTGCTCGCGACGGCGAGCGGTCGAACCGGGCTGCCCGCCGCCGACGCTGGCGGGACCACGGCGCTCGGCGCTGGGAGCGAGGCCGGCGAGGGAGCGGCGAGCCGCGCCGTCGCGGTCGATGCCGGCGGCGGCCCGCCGACGTTCTGCTCGACCTCGAAGCGCCCCGCCTTGCACCATGCGCGTACGGTTTCTCCCACTGGTACGCTGCGGCCCTCGCCGAATACGCAGCCCGAAAGCTCCACCTGCCCCTCGCGCAGCGTGAGCTCGAGAGCGTCCTCCTCCGGGTTCCAGCCCACGTCGAAGCGTGTTCCGACCACTCGCACCACGAACGGCCCCACGCTCACTTGCCAGCGCGCGTCGGCCTTGGGCACGACGTGCACCTCGGCGTGACCGCTCTCGAGCACGACGTGCGCGCCCTGCGAGTCGACCTGCACGACGCGAGCCCGGGAAGCGGACTCGAGCACCATTTCCGTACCGTCGGAGAAGCCGACGACCGTGGAGCGACCGCTCGGCACCGAGATCCAGTCGCCGACGCGCCCGCCGGGGCTCTCTCCGACATGGAACGTCAGCGGCGGCTCCGACCGCTGCCGCAGCGCGATTCCGACGGCGGCGGCCGCGACCAACGCGCCCACGCCGGCGGCCCACGTCGCCCCCGAGTGACGTTCCCGTTTGCCGCTCGACCGCTCGGCACGGGCGAGAAAAACCGGGCGCGCGGCCGGCGTGACCGAGCGCCGGCCAAGATAACGGTCCTGCTCCGCGGCGACCGTGCGACCGAGGTCTTCGAGCGCGGTCAACCGTTCCATCGCGAACCTCCGCCAAGCCACTCCGTCAGGGCAGGGCAATCCCGGGCCAGCCGCACGAAGCCGGACTGGGCGCGGTTCAAGCGCCGCTTGATCGTCGCGAGCGATACGGAACACGCTGCGGCCACCTCGGTGAGCTCCATGCCTTCCACGAAGCGAAGCGAGAATGCGATGCGTTCGTCGGCGGGAAGTTGCCCGAGCACGCGATAAGTCGACTGCAGCGCGGCGCTCACTTCCAGGCGCGGCCACTCCGTCAGCTTGTCGTGCAGATCCTCCACCGGCACGAAGCGGAGAAACCGCCAGCGCTGCCTGCGTCGGATGCGGCCGCGCGCGGTGAACACCGCGATCTTGGACAGCCACGCCTTGAGCGCGTTCGGGTCCGCCAGGTGCGTGATGGACTCGAGCGCGGCGACGAAGACGTCTTGAACCAAGTCTTCCAGATCGGGGTCCGGACCGAGCAC
>DASWGX010000412.1:0-6114 GCA_036393455.1 Polyangiaceae bacterium | reverse complement strand
GTCCGGCGTTACACGAGCTCGGACCGAGCGACTCTCTGTCGGCGCCGACGGCGCCATCACAAGATCCGGCCTTTCGCGGCTCTGTAGCGGGCGAGCTCGATTTCGGCGAGATCGAGATCCCGTTGAGCGGTTCCGCCGCTTCACTGCGCGGGGGAACATCGGCGCGGGGTGGCCGTCCTGTCGATTCGGGTCCTCCCCACTCCGGCGCGGACGCCGTGGTGCGGCAGGCGAGTGGGGGAGTCGAGTATGGGGAAGTGAATCTGGAGGGTGAATCCCAAGAAGTGCCGATCGACGCGGCTCCTCGGGTTCCGAGCGCCGGGCGCGCCGCGGGAGCCGAGGAAGGCACGGAGTTCGAAGCGATACCGCAGGAGGACCAGCCGGTGCCGAGCGCGGCGCGCGCGGGAGCTGTACGAGTGGCGTTGGAGCCGCCGGTCGCACGTGGGGTGTCGCGCCGACGTTGGGGCTTCGCGGCGATCGGTTTGTTCGTCGCTTTGGTTGGGGCCGGTGGCGCTTTATCGCTGTTTCCGGAGCTAGGCCCGTTCGGCTACCACTTGGTGCTCGATCGCCTGAACCGCGACGCCCACCAAGCGTTGCTCGTCGCCACCGTCGACAAGTCGCGCGGGTTGCTCGTAGGGGACGGCTACGCAGAGGCCAAGCGAGCGCTGTCGCTGTTCGACCGGGCTCGCGCCACCGCGCCTCGGTCCGACGCCATCATGGCTTACTCGGCGTTCCTCGGCTACCTCGTCGACCTGCGCTTCGGCGGCAGCCCGGAGGCGGCCGCCCGATCCAAGGTGCTGCTCGACACTCTCAAGGACGCCGAAAACGTGAAGCACCTCGACTTGGCGCGAGCGGCCGGAGCCGCCTCGGAGCGGTCCAAGCAAGCGCGCGGTCTCGTCGGTTCGTTGCTGCGGACAGCGCCGCGAGATATCGACACGCTCGTTCTAGGGGGCGAGCTCGAGCTCATCGAGGGTCGCGCGAAGGAGGCGCTCGACATTTGGAAGCGCGCCGCGGAACTCGAGCGGGGAGCCCGGACTTCGTTCGGTCTGGCGCGCGCCGAGCTCGCGAGCGGGGACGCGTCCAATGCCGAAAAGCGCGCCGAAGAGGCGCTCGAGCGAAACCGCGATCACGTCGGGGCGCGCCTGCTCGTGGCGGAGATTGCTTTGCGCCGCAAAGGCATGGAGGCCAAAACCGTCGAGAAGCTCGAAGCCATCATCGCCGACTCGGCGGGGGCCAGCGTCGACGAGCGCGTCGTTGCGCAGACGTTGCTCGGCGAGCTTCACCTTGCTCGCGGACGCGTCAATGCCGCGGATAAAGCATTCGCTGGAGCGCTCAGGGTAAAGCCGAAGTCGTCGCGCGCGTTGACCGGCCTGGGCAACGCGCTCTACCGCACGGGCCGTTACACCGAGGCGCTGGCGCGTTTCGACGCCGCCGTGCAGGCCGATTCGGGCGCGCTCGCCGCGCGCGTCGGAGCGGCCAAGGCCGAGCTTTCCCTCGAGCGCGTCAAGGACGCTACGACGGCGCTCGCGCAGCTGGTCGCGAGACACCCGGAGTCGCTGAGCGTCGCGTTCTGGTACGCCAAGGCGCTCGAAGCCGCCGGTGAACGCGGGAAGGCCGAGGAGCTCTACCGGAAGGCACTGTCGTTCGAGGGTCTCGACTCGGAGCGAGTCGAGGCGGCGGTTGCGCTCTCGATGTTGCTGAATCAATCCGGGCGCGAGGGGGATGCCGCGGCGGTGCTCAAGAAAGCGCAAGAAGACATGCCGACCTCGAGCGCCGTCTATCGTGCGCTCGGCGAGCTGGCGCTCGCGCAAGGCCGCTACGAAGATGCCGAACGCCACCTTCGGAAAGCACTCGATCTCGATCAGGACGACCTCGAATCTCGTTTCCGTCTCGGCGTGGCGCTCCGCAGGGCTAAGGATTTCGACGGCGCTATGCGAGCTTTCGACGCCGTGCAACGAGTGGACGCCGAGTTCCCGGGCCTTGCCCTGGAGCGGGGGCTCATGTTCGAAGCTTCGGGTCAGACGAAGCGCGCCCTTTCGGCCTACGAAGGCGCACTGGCGAAAGCGCCGGACGACGCCGATCTGATGCTGCGCGTCGGTTGCGGCAAGGTAGCGGCGGGCCGCCCTGGGGAAGCGGAAGAGCTCTTGCGCAAGGTGCTGACAGATCGGCCGACCTCCGCGGAGGTGAACCATTGCCTCGGCAGGGCGCTGCTCGCCGAAGGATCCCGGCTTGCCGATGCGCTGCGCCTGCTCGAGCGCGCGGCGGAGCTCGATCCGCATCGCTCCGAATACCACCTGTACGTCGGCTGGGCCGCCAACGAAGCGGGCAACCTAGCCAAGGCCGAAACGGCGCTGGAACGCGCGGTCGAGCTCGACCAGGGGCTCGCCGGGGCGTACTGGCAACGCGGCGTGCTTCGTAACCGCCAGGGAGCCGTGAAGGACGCGATCGTCGATTTGACCCGCGCCCTCCGCCTGAACCCCTCGCTTTACGAGGCTCACGCTGCGCTCGCCGACGCCTACTACGATCTGGGCAAGGAGGCTCAAGCTCTCGCCGAGTGGCAGCGGGCTCTGGCCCAGGATCAAAGCCGGGCCCTTTGGCACTTTCGTTACGGGCGCCTGCTCGCCGACAATCGCCGCCGCGATGAAGCTCGCGCCGAGCTCGCGCGCGCGATCGAGATCGGCAATGCCGACGCAAGCCCGCCCGTGTGGCTGTGGGAAGCGCACCGCGTGCTGGCGCAAGTGCTGGGGCTGCAACCCGCGGCCGCGACGCACTGGGAGGAGTTCCTCAGGCTGGCGCCGGGGGACTCGCCATATCGGGACGAGGCGCGCCGCGTGCTCGCCGAGCTCGGACGTTCCCCGATCCCGTAGACTGCTCGGCTCAGCCTGCCGGGGCGACCTGGAACTGGTAGACGAAGGTCGCGAGACCGTCGCGCTTGTCCGGCGGGCTCAGGGTCAGCCCCTGCACCGACGTGAGCACGCACTGGCTCAGCGCGTCCGGCGCATTGGTAGAACCTGGATCGACGGCCGCGTTGATGATGTTCCCGGTTTCGTTTTCGACCGTGAACATGATGCCGACGGTACCTTGGAGATCCGGCTGCGCCTTGAGCGCATCGTCGTAGCATTGCTTGATTTGCGGATTGCGGGTCTCCAAGAGCGCCTGCGTAGCGTCGCGGTAGTCTTCCGCGGAACGCGCGTGGAAACTGCACCCGCCGAACGCGAGGGCTCCCGCGAGGACCGTCATCTTGATCACTCGTTCGAACATGGGCTGTCTCTCCTGCTCCTCAGCTTGCCGCACGCCTATTTCTTCTCCGGGCGCTTGACCTTGTTACCGCTTTCCTTCGCATCGCCGCCGCCCGCGGAACCGCTCAGTTTCTTGGTCTCGACGACCTTTTCCTTGCCGGTCGCGGGGTCGACCTCGACCTTCTTCTGAGTGATGTCCTGTTCGACGATGTTGAACTCGACGCGGCGGTTCTTCTCGCGACCGTCCTCGGTCTCGTTGTTCGCGATCGGCTTGTCCGCCCCGTAACCCTTCGCGGTCAAGCGTCCCTTGTCGATGCCCTTCTCGGCCAGGTAGGCCATCACGGCCTTGGCGCGGTCGTCGGAAAGCCTGCGGTTGAAGTCGGGGTTGCCCTCGGAGCTCGCGTGACCCTCGATGCTGATCTTTTTGATGTGGGGGTTCTTCTGGATCACGTCGGTGATCTCGTTGAGAAGGTCGTGCGACTCGGCCAAGATGTTCGCCTTGGCGTACTCGAACTGGATCTTCTCGCGGATCTCGATGCGATCGTCGCGAACTTCCACGCGCGGAGGCGGTGCCGGTGGCTCTTCCACGGGCGGAGGGGGCGCCGGCGCAGGTGGATTGCCGACGATGGTGAGCGCGCTCTGGCCCTGGAACGCCATCGTTCCGCCGCAGCCCGCCACCAAGAGAGCGCTGCCAACGCCCAAAAGACATCCAATGGCATTGTGCGTCATTTTAAGAGACTGCATCACCTTGTAACTCCCGTTCGGACTGAGTCTCGCGGCAAACCCTGTTGCCCGGTCTGTGGGTTGCCCGGCCTGCTGCCCGGACCGAGGGCCCTCGACCCTGCGTGCCCGGTCGGCGTTCGGTCGGGCCTTTGTGTCAAGCCCGATGCCGGCTGTCAAGAGCCGTTGGAGTTTTGCATGCGGTGGCCGGCCGGCTGTTTCGTCGGGTGAATCTGCCGAATATGAGTTTCGCATGCACGTTTTCCGATTGATTGCCGCCGCTCTCAGACGCGCGCGCGTCACAATCGATTCATCGCGTTTTGCGCCGGCGCCGCTCGAAATTCCGAACACGGGCCGAGCGCCGGGTCGCGGCACCGGGTTTCGAGGAGAGCGGCCGGAGTTTGCTACGGCGGCCGCTCGCCGCTCAGCTTTCGATGAAGCTCTTCAGTTGTTTCGAGCGGCTCGGGTGACGAAGTTTGCGCAGGGCTTTGGCTTCGATCTGACGAATGCGCTCGCGCGTGACCTCGAAGTCTTGCCCGACTTCTTCGAGCGTGTGGTCGCTCTTTTCGCCGATGCCGAAGCGCATTCTGAGCACCTTCTCCTCGCGCGGCGTCAGCGTCTTCAGCACACGCCGGGTCTGCTCGCTCAGGTTCATGTTGATGACGGCCTCGGCCGGGCTGACCACGCTCTTGTCTTCGATGAAGTCGCCGAGATGGCTGTCTTCCTCTTCGCCGATGGGCGTCTCGAGGCTGATCGGCTCCTTGGCGATCTTGAGTACCTTGCGCACCTTGTCGAGCGGCAGCTCCATCTTCTCGGCAATCTCTTCGGGCGTCGGTTCGCGCCCGAACTCCTGCACCAGGTAGCGCGAGGTGCGGATGAGCTTGTTGATGGTTTCGATCATGTGCACCGGGATGCGGATCGTTCGTGCCTGGTCCGCGATGGCGCGCGTGATGGCCTGACGGATCCACCATGTCGCGTAGGTGCTGAACTTGTAGCCGCGCTTGTACTCGAACTTATCGACGGCTTTCATCAAACCGATGTTGCCTTCCTGGATCAGGTCCAGGAACTGGAGCCCGCGGTTCGTGTATTTCTTGGCGATCGACACTACGAGCCGGAGATTGGCTTCCACCAGCTCCGCTTTCGCCTTTTCCGCCTTGCGCTCGCCGGTTCGAATCGCGGCGTAGGTACGCATCAGCTCGGCGACGTCGATTTTGAGCTCTTCCTCGACCTTCTTCACCCCGCGCTGAGCGCTCTTCAACGTTTGGTCGACCTCGCCCAGGGCGTCGCGATCGATGCCTAGGCGGTCGGCAAGCTCGCGCTCGGCCTTCGGGTCTTCTTTGGCCATGCGAAGCAGCCGCTTCAGCTCGGTCTTGCTGGCGCCCGCCACTTTCTCGAGCTCGATCGCTTTGCCCTGAGCTCGGTGAACGCGCTCGATCATGCTCTTCAGCTTGAGCACGATCTTGTCGATGGTGCGCTTGTTGAGCCGCATCTCCTGGAGCGTCTTCACGAGCTCGTCGCGGCTCTCCGCGAGCTCCTTGTCGATCTGCTTGCGCCGTATTTCGTTGGTCGACTTGCGCTCTTCCAGCACGTCGGCGTTCTTCTTGTCGAGCCGCTTTACGCGATCGATCAGGCGAATGATCCGGCGATCCGCCTCCTCTTCGTCGAACTCCTGCTCTTCGTCCTCCGCGTCGCGGACGATGTCCTTGACGCGAATCTTGTGGTTGCGCAGCCGCTCGCCGATGTCGATGATTTCCCGCACGGCGATCGGGCTGTTGAGGATGGCGTTCAGAACCTCGTTCTCGCCTTCCTCGATGCGCTTGGCGATCTCGACCTCGCCCTCGCGCGTGAGCAACGCGACGCTGCCCATCTTGCGCAAGTACATGCGTACCGGGTCGTTGCTCTTGTAGTAGTCCTCCTCGCTCGCGCGCGCTGGCGGTGCGGAAGCGGGGGGATGATCGCTCTCTTCCGTTTCGGCCTTGGCGGCCGCCTTGGCGGGCGGCGCCGAGTCGTCTTCGGCCAAACGGCGGGGCGTGATCTTGATGTTGCTGATGTCGTCGACGACCTCGATGTCCTCGCTGTCGAGGGCGCTCAAGACCTCGTCCATCTGCTCGGCGCCGACGTCGTCGCCGGGCAATGCTTCGTGCACGTCGTCGTAGGT
>DASWGX010000411.1:0-9198 GCA_036393455.1 Polyangiaceae bacterium | reverse complement strand
TGGGTTTTCGCGCCGGCCGCGCAAGAACAGCGCACCGCCCGTCGCGCCGCGCGCATCGAGCTCCCAGCCCGCACCGACTGCGCGAATCGGCAGGTCGGCGATCGCCGAGCCTTCGGGCTTGGCGACGATCGACGTCGGGGTCTCGCCGACTTCGAGCGAGCGCCCCGCTTCGAGCATGTCGACCGCGAGCACCGTCGTTCCCCACACCGCCGCCGTGCGAAGCGTAACCGGGGGCGTTGCGGGATTCCGTGCGGGCATCTTCGCGCAGGGCGGCGGCTTACTGGTTTAGCGCCGGATGTCGACGTGTATCGGACAGCTCGCGCAAAAATGAACGGTGCCCGAGCAGCCCCGCCTCGAACTCGGCGCGGACGCGCCTCAAAAAGTAGAGAATTTGCGGTGCCTTGAGCCGGCCCTCGACTTCGATCGTGCCAAACTTGTAGGTCTTGACGCCCTCTTCGCCTTGCTTGACCTCGACGGCCTTGACGGGAACCTCGTCGGCTTGGTCGCCCGCGGCCTGCTCGTCCGCACCGCCGACTTCACGTTCGGCGTCGCCGTCTTTGTCGCCGGGTTTGGGGCTGCTCGAGGCCTCGGTCTTCTTGCTCGCCGCCGTCCGACCCGAACGGGTCTGCGCCTCGGCGGGCGCCGGCGCGGAACACACCAAGGCGAGCAAGACCGGGAGAAGCAAAGAACGCGGGGCCCGCGGGGTCATCCGCCACTCAGCATAGCGGCTTTGTCGCGGGAGCGGGAGCACGCGGACCCGCGCTGGGCGAGCGGCCGGACACTCGAGGGCAGCGCTCGCCAGAGGAAATGCCCCAGAATGTTTTGCTCGTGAGGCGCCGTTCGGGCTCCCTGGCCTTGCTGGGAGGGCTGCTGGGAGGGCTTGCTGGCAGGGCTTGCTGGGAGGGCTTGCTGGCAGGGCCGCTAGCAAGGCCCGCCCGAGCCGCCTTGCGACGACCGGTGGTTCGGACTAGCTTTCGCGCCCCTGTCAATGACCTACGCAGTGATCCGCACCGGCGGCAAACAGTACCGAGTTTCGGCGGGAGATACCGTCCGCGTCGAGAAACTTCCCGGCGACCGCGGCGGCAGGGTCGTCTTCGACCAAGTTCTCTTGGTCGGGGAAGAAGCTTCGACCAAGGTCGGTGAGCCTCTGGTGAAGGGCGCGAAGGTCGAGGGCGAAATCATCGAGCAAGGGCGCGGCGAGAAGCTCATCGTGTTCAAGTTTCGCCGCCGCAAGCGCTATCGCCGCAAGGCAGGGCACCGCCAGTCGTTCACGGCGGTCAAGATCACCGGAGTACAGACGTAGCCATGGCACACAAGAAGGGCGGCGGGTCGACCCGCAACGGGCGCGGGTCCAATCCCCAGTTCCGAGGCGTCAAAGTGTTCGGCGGCGAGTTCGTGCGCGCGGGCGGGATCCTGGTGCGGCAAGTTGGGCAAACGATCGATCCTGGAAAGAACGTCGGGATCGGGAGAGACTTCACGCTGTTCGCGCTGATCGACGGCAAAGTCGACTATGGGTTTGCCACCAAGAAGAAGAAGCGCGTGTCGGTGCTGCCCTCCGACGCCGCGAGCTGAGACGCGCCGCGGAGCCGGTCTTGGCACCGCGGGTCCAGATTCTGCCCCCCGAGCTGGCAAGCCAGATTGCCGCGGGGGAGGTCGTCGAGCGACCGGCAAGCGCGGTCAAGGAGCTGATCGAAAACTCGCTCGACGCCGGCGCCACGCGTGTCGACGTGCGCATCGAGGCCGGGGGCATCGCCCATCTGAGCGTCGCGGACGACGGCGCGGGAATGGGCGAAGGCGACGCACGCCTCGCGCTGCAGCGCCACGCCACGAGCAAGATCCGCACGCTGAAGGATCTGGAAAGCGTGCGGAGCTTCGGCTTTCGA
The DNA here is from genome assembly GCA_036393455.1 of Polyangiaceae bacterium. Lineage (GTDB taxonomy): Bacteria > Myxococcota_A > Polyangia > Polyangiales > Polyangiaceae > DASWGX01. Next base: position 7,315 of record DASWGX010000411.1, on the reverse strand, counting down.
GGCGAGGCTCTGCCGAGCATCGCGTCGGTGAGTCGCTTCAGCCTACACACTCGTGGAGCGGAGTCGGAATCCGGCGTCGAGGTGAGCGTCGAAGGCGGCGCGCCGGCGCTGGTTCGGCCGGTTGCGCATCCCGTCGGCACCACGGTCAGGGCGAACGATCTGTTTTTCAACGTGCCGGCTCGGCGCAAATTCGTGCGTTCGACCGGTACCGAAGCCAGTCACGTCACCGACGTGGTCGAAGGCGCCGCGCTCGCTCGGCCGGAAGTGACGTTCACGCTGACCCGCGACGGCCGACGCGTACGCGAGTGGCTGCGCGCCGGGACCCGCGACGAGCGCGCGCGCCAGGCGATGCCGGACGAAGTGCTGTCTCTCTGCGCCGGCGAGCGCGGCCCGTTGCGCGTGGAAGCGCTGCTGTGCCGTCCGGAGCGAGCGCGGCAAGGCACCGCGGCGCTCAAGCTCTTCGTCAACGGACGTCCGGTTCGCGACCGACGCGTCGCCGCGACCATCGCGCAAGCCTACGGCAGCGTGCTCGAACGGGGACGTTACCCGCGCGGGGTCGTCTACCTCGACCTACCGCCGGAGCTCGTCGACATGAACGTGCACCCCCAAAAAGTCGAAGTGCGCTTCGCCGATCCGCGCGCCGTCACCGACGCGGTGTATCGTCTGCTTTCGAAACAGCTTGCCGCGGCCTTTTCCTTGCCGGAAACGCCGCGATCGCGCGCGGCATCGTACGGTCCCGCACTCGATTCGGCCGCCGCGAGCCCCGTCCCGTACGACGTCCGCGCGCAAGCGTCCCCGCGCGATGCGTCGAACCCGGTGGGTACTTCCCTGGAGCGCGGCGCCGTGTCGTTCGACGCCGCGCACGCGGCGGAACGCGCCGCCGTGTCGGTCGAGACCGCACCCTTGCTTCGGGCGGGGGACGTGGCGCGAGAAACCGCGCACGCGCCGAGCGGAGCGCCTTGGTCGAGCTTGTCGTTCCTCGCGCAGGCGCGCCAGACCTACCTTGTCTGCGAGAGCCCGGAGGGCCTATACGTCGTCGACCAACACGCTGCCGCCGAACGCGTTACCTTCAGCCGCTTGCGCAGGGACTATCGATCGCGCGGCGTCGCGTCGCAGGCGCTCCTGTTTCCACACACGTTCCAGGTGAGCGAAGCCGAGGCAGAGCTCATTTCGGCGTGCCTCGATCAAGTGCAGAGCGTCGGTCTCGACGTGCAGATCCGCGGAAGTGACCTCGTGAGCGTGCACGCCGTTCCGCGGCTGCTTCAGCGCGCCAGCCCGGAACGGCTGGTCCGAGACCTCCTGAACGAGCTCGCACGCACCGGAGGCCGCGGCTTCTCCGATGCCGTCGATCTGGCGCTCGCCACGATGGCCTGCCACGCCTCCATCCGCGCCGGCGACTCGCTCGGCGCCGAGGAAGCGCGCGCTCTCTTGCGCGCCCTCGACGAGGCCGACTTCGCCGGGCATTGCCCGCACGGACGGCCCATCGTCACCTTTTCGAGCTGGGCGGAGCTCGAGCGCAAGGTCGGCCGTCGCTAGCCCATGACGGCGCAAGGAACCGAGCCGCCGCTCCTGGTGCTGGTCGGTCCTACCGCGTCGGGTAAGACGGACTTCGCCGTGCGCCTGGCCGAGGCGCTCGACGGTGAGATCGTCAGCGCCGACAGTGTGCAAGTCTATCGGTGCTTCGACGTCGGAACGGGAAAGCCGGACTCCGAACAGCGGGCGCGCGCTCCACACCATTTGATCGACGTCGTCGATCCTCTCGATCCCTTCGACGCGGCGCGCTGGGCAACGCTGGCTGAGCGGACGATCGCGAGCATTCGAGAGCGACGCAGGCGGCCCATCGTGTGCGGCGGCACCTTTCTCTGGGTCCGCGCCCTCCTGTTCGGCTTGGCGCCGGCGCCGCCCGCGGACGCATCGCTGCGGGAGCGCCACCGCGAGAAGTCCGAGACCCACGGCCGCGCGCGCCTTCACGCCGAGCTCGCGGCGGTGGATCCCGGCACCGCCGCACGCCTCGCTCCCAACGATTTCGTCCGCGTCAGCCGAGCGCTCGAGGTTTACGAGCTGACCGGTTCGCCGATGAGCGTCTGGCAGGCCGAGCACGGCTTCCGCGAACCGCGCCACGCCGCCCGCCTCGTCGGCGTGAGGCGCGAACGCGCCGAGCTCGACCGCCGCATCGAGGCGCGCGCGCGCGCAATGCTGGAAGCGGGTTGGGTGAACGAGGTGCGCCAGCTGCTCGAACGCGGCTACGCCGGCGCGCGCGCGATGAGCTCGGTGGGATATCGCCAAGTGCGCGATGCGATCGAGCACGGGACGCTCGACGCCGACCTCCTCGCCGACGGCATCGTGCGAGCGACGCGCGTCTTCGCGCGTCGCCAGCGCACATGGCTGCGCGATCAGGCGGTCGAATGGGTGGACGCGGGAGACGTCGCCCGCTTCACGGCGCCTTCCTAAGCCGGTGGAACCAGCGGCGATGCTGAGGAATCGGGCGAGCTCCTCGTCGCCGCTGCGTCCGCAGCCTTCGGCAATGTTGGATGGGACGGATGTCGCGGCTCTGCGTAGCTGCGGGTGAGGCCGAAGCGCTCTTCAGCCGGGAAGCGGGCCGACTGCCGATACTTCAGCTACAACGACCGGGATCTCTGGTTCGCTCTGGTGCGCGGCGAGCACGTCATTACCGGCTTCCGTCACACCGACATCCAGCGCCAGCTACCCCGTCTCTCCTCCAACCACATCTCGCGGCACCTCAAACGCCTCCGCGTGCATGGCCTCGTCAAACGCATCGGCCACCGGTACAAAGTACTACCTCACCGAGCTAGGTCGCCGGGCGCTCCTTACCGGCCTCAAGCTCCGCGAGCTCTTCGTGCTGTCGCAGCTCGCCTCGCCTGTGAAAAGTCACGCCGCTTCTGGCTGACGGCTGACAGCTGATTGCTGACAGCCAGGGGAGACAGCGACGATTTCTGCCAAACTTGGTCAAGATCGCGTCGCTTAGGGACCAAGGCAGGAGCCCAGTGCGGTAGCTCCGCTCGCTGGGATCTGTGCGGGGGGCGGCTCGAGTCTTTCATGGCGAAGAGCCGTCCCTACCGCGACCGCCTGGGTGTGGGATGGCCGAGCCATGTAACCCAGTTGGTTACGATTCTCGGTCGCGCACCCACAACGTTCTACTCTTGTTGGCGCGGGAGTGATCAGCGGCGAGGGTTCCGGGAATCCGGGAATCCGGGAAAATGCTGAGCGGGAATGCTGAGTTCGTGTCGGGGTCTCGTCCGCCGCATTTCCCTGCGTGCATCGCGAAAGTAGCACGATGAACCACAGCGACTTCCCCGCTCGCGAAGAGGCCTCGCTCTGGGAGCGTGAAGAGACGTGCAGTTGAGGAACCCCGCCGAAAGGCGCGACAAGGAGTGTGAGCGTGCGCCGATGTATTCGCTTTCGGTTTTTTGGCGCCTCTTCAAAGACCCTTCAAAGACTCTTCAAGGAATGGTCAAGAATAGTCAAGAATAGGAGTTGAAACGCGTAGCCAAGATCGGTAATAATGATGAATCGTGAGGCGTGTATCCCGCGATCGGGCGAGTGGGAAACTCGTGGCTTTCCCTGGAGGTTCAAACAACATGGCGAGAAGTATCGCGGCGCTTGCGTGCGCCGGCATCCTGGCTTTCGGCTGTGCCGTCCCGCTGAATGAGTCGGGAGAAGAAGACGTCGACACCGTCGCGGAGGCGCTCAAAAAAGGCCATGCGCACGCCGGCAAGCACGGCCACAAGTTGGGGCATCGCCATGGGTTCGGGCACCACCACGGTCACTGGTTCAAGCACTGGTTCAAGCACCACCGGCCGAAAAAGAAGCACCACGCGGATTTCGATCCGTGCGCAGGCGAGCAGGACGCGAGCCGCATCCTGCCGAGCGCGGCGTGCTCCACGGGGCGCTGGGTAGGAGCGGCGGTTGCTTTCGCTCCGCTCACGGGAGAGCCTCCGTACGCGGAGCTCTTGGCGCGCGAGTTCAACTACGTCACGCCCGAGAACGCGACCAAGTGGGGGTCGTTGCAGTCCGACGATCCCGAAGTGTGGGACTTCACGCAGGCGGACGCGATCATCGACGCCGCTGTGGCAGCCGGCCAACAGATCAAGGGCCACACGCTGATCTGGCACAGTCAGCTGCCCGCCTACGTCAACGATAGCTTGACCGACGCGGAGCTCGTCCGCGCAATGCGGCGGCACATCGCCACCACCGTCAAGCGCTACAAGAAGGTGATCGACGGCTGGGACGTCGTGAACGAATCCTTCAACGGCGACGGCTCCTACCGCGACACCGTCTTTCACCGAAAGCTCGGCGAGGACTACATCCCCCGCGCCTTTCGCATGGCTCGCCAGGCGGATCGAAACGCCGAGCTCTACTACAACGACTTCGGCATCGAGACCATCAACGCCAAGTCGGACGCGGTGTACGCGCTCGTGAGCGACCTCGTGGCACGGCGCGTGCCGATCGACGGGGTCGGCTTCCAGATGCACCTGGACGCGCGTTTCCCACCCACCACCGAGCAATTCGTCGAAAACTTCGCGCGCTTTGCCGAGCTGGGGCTCTCGATCAACATCAGCGAGCTCGACGTCCGTATCGCGCAGGTTTCGGCGAGCCCTGCCGAAAAGCTCGCGCTGCAGCAGCAGATCTACCACCGCGTGGCGAGCGCTTGCGTGATGACTCCGACGTGCAGCGCCGTCACCACGTGGGGCTTCACGGACCGTCACTCGTGGATCGACTCCACGTTCGGCCCCGACGACCCGCTGCCCTTCGACGACGACTACGTCGCCAAACCGGCCTACTACGGCATGGTCGACGGCATGCTCGGCCTCGCGCCGGATCCTGCCGGCACCGCACCGAACCTGGTCGCTTCCGGAAGCTTCGAGGTCGACGCGCGGGGCTGGTTCGGCTTCGGCATCGCGGGAACCAGCGTCACCGACGCCGCCGCTCACACCGGCTCGAAGAGCGGCATCGGTGCGGGCCGCACCGCAACCTGGCAAGGGCCGGCGGTCAACCTGAACCAGCTCGTACAGCCGGCCTTCGAGTACGACGCGAGCGCCTTTGCGCGCATCGCCGGGGCGTCCAGCGACGTGCTCCGGATGACGTTGAAAACGCGTTGCGCCGGCGAGAGCGACAGCTTCATGGGCCTCGCTTCGGCACAAGGCAGCGACAGCGGTTGGGTCGAGCTCACCGGCACTTTCACGGTGCCGGACTGCACGCTCGAAGAAGTCACGCTGTACTTCGAGGGACCGGCCGCGGCCGTCGATATCCTGGTCGACGACGTCGCGGTCCGCACGCGCGGCGAGCCGCTCGGCCCCAACGTGGTCTCGAACGGCGACTTCGAGACCGGCGTCGGCGGCTGGTTCGGGTTCGGTTCCGTCACCGTCCAGCACAGCACGACCGAGGCGAACACGGGCACCGGCAGCGCGTTCGTCACGGGTCGCACGGCGACGTTCAACGGCCCGGGCCACAACCTGCTCCCCGAAGTCATCCTCGGCGCCACGTACCGCTTCAGCGGCTTCGTGAAGATCGCTGGAGCCGCTTCGGCCACGGCGCAGCTCACCGTGAAGTCTCGTTGCGACGGCGTCGACAGCTTCCGCCAGATTGGCCAGGTCACGGCCAACGAGCTCGGCTGGACCGAAATTTCGGGCAGCTATCTCGTCGAGCCCTGCGCCCTGAGCGAGCTCACGCTTTTCGCGGAAGGCCCGCCGGCAGGCGTCGACATCTTCCTCGACGACGTCTCGGTGCGCCAGCGGCTGTCGGTCCCGGTGCAAGAGCCGCCCGAGGCGTACAACGTGCTCGGCAACGGCGGCGTGGAGCTCGGAACCAGCGGCTGGACCAGCTTCGGCGGCGGTGCCTTCGCGCAGACGACGGATTTCGTCCGCAGCGGCTCGTTCGCGGGTGTCGGCATGAACCGCACCGCGTCGTTCCAGGGTCCGTCGGCGCTGCTGCCCACCGGCGAGGCGAGCTACGCGCTCTCCATCCACGCGCTGCAGAACTCCGCCGAGACCGTGAACCTCGTGTTGACGGGGCGGCGCACCTGCGACGGCGCGAGCACGTTCCACTTCATCGGGTCCACCTCCGCGGCGCCGGCCACCTGGGTCAACATCACGGGGAACCTGAGCGTGCCGGCCGGATGCACCCTGGTGCAGATCTACGTCGAACAGAACGGCGGCTCCACGTTCCCGAACATCTACGTCGACGACCTGGTCGCCACGCCGACGAGCGTGGTCAACCTCGCCGGCAACCCGGGCCTCGAGCTCGGCGTCGCCGGCGGTTGGCAGGGGTTCGGCGTGACGTTCGTCCAGACGGCGGCGCAGGTGCACAGCGGCAGTTTCGCCGGCGTCGCGACGGGGCGCACCGCGTCGTTCCAGGGCGGCTCGTACTTCCTGCCGACGGGCGTCGGCGACTACAGCATCTCGATCTTCGCGCGCCAGGACGGCGGCTCCGCGCTGACGCTGCTCCTGTCCGCGAAAACCGTGTGCAACGGCGTGGAGAGCTTCCTCACGCTCGCGTCGCTGAGCGCCCCCAGCGGCACCTGGGTCGAGCTTCAAGGCTCGATCGGCGTGCCGCCCGGGTGCACGTCGGTGCAAACGTACGTGCAGCAGAACGGCGGCTCCGCGTTCCCCGACATCTACCTCGACGACATCACGATCCTGCCGCTCCAGTAGGAACGGAGCGAACGTCGGCTATGGCTCGGTCACGGACGTGACCGAGCCGCGCGGAGCGCGCCGCTCAGTTCGTGAACAGGTCGAGATCCACCGTATCCGCAAGGTGCTGATAGCCGGCGGGGCTCAGGTGAAGGCCGTCACCGCTATCGTAGGCGCCCTGAATCAGAGGGGGATCCGAACCGTCGCGGACCGCGGCGTCGAAGTCGATGTATCCGTCGAACACCCCGCTTCGGATGTACGCGTTCACCTCTTGACGGACAGTCTCGTGCGGGACGCTGTAGTACCCGTTCGAGCCGAAAGGAGTGATCGTCGCTCCGTAGATCAGCAGGTCTTGAGCGTGCGCCTTGCCGATCATCTCGTCGTACGCCGCGGTGAGCGAGGCCGTGGAAGCTCCGCCGCCGATATCGTTGACGCCCTCGAAAATGATGACCCATTTTACGGCGCTCTGCCCCAACACGTCTCGGTCGAACCGACTCGTCGCGCTCGGACCGAGGCCGCCGAGCAGTCCGTTGCCACCGATCCCTTGGTTCATGACGGACACTTTCGACGTCGCGGCGTTGCCCAGGAGTCGCGGCGCCAGAACGTCCGGCCAACGGTCGTTGCCGTTCGTGGTCGAGCCCCGACCGTCGGTGATGGAATCGCCG
>DASWGX010000410.1:0-5741 GCA_036393455.1 Polyangiaceae bacterium | reverse complement strand
GAGGCTTCGGAGGGGGGTAGGGATTCGGACAGTGACATTCATCGTCGTATCTCCTTTGTCATGCTGCAGAGCTCGGGGCGATGTAGCGCGACTCTTCGATATCGCCAATGCTTCGCTCCAGGCCGCACAGAGAGCAGCCGTCGCGCGGCGGGATGGATACCTCGCGCAGTCGATCGCTGAGGCCGTCGTAGCTGATGAGCCTGCCGGCGACGCTGGCGTCGGCCGCCAAGAGGCGCAGCGCGAGATCGGCGCAGAAGGAGCCGCACAAGCCCGCCACCGGCCCCATCACGCCTGCCGCATCGCAGTTCGGGGCGGGACCGTCGCTCGGCAAGTCCTCGAACAGGCAGCGATAGCAAGGACGCCCTCCGGCGGGCACGGCGAAGGCGGTGCCCACCCACCGGATCGCGGCGCCTTGAACCACGGGCCTGTGCTCGAGCGCGCAGGCATCTGCCGTGAGGAACTTGGTGGCGAAGTTGTCCGCCCCTTCCACCACCACGTCGACCGCGCCTACGAGCCCGCGCGCATTTTCCGGCAACAAGCGCGAACGCACCCACTCGAAGCGCGTGCGCGGAAACCTGAGCGAGAGCCTGCGCTCGGCGGCCGTGAGCTTGTCCGTGCCGACGTCCTGTTCCGAAAAAAGCACTTGCCGGTGCAGGTTCGAGAGCTCGACCGCGTCGTCGTCCGCCACGACGATCCGCCCGACGCCGGCCGCCGCCAGGCAGAGCACGGTCGGACAGCCGAGCCCGCCGAGCCCGACCACGAGCACGCTCTTCGACTCGAAGCGAAAGTCAGGCTGGTAGAGCGAAGTACTCATCGAGACTGAAGTAGCGTTCTCCGGTGTCGCACAGCATTGTCACGACGTTTTTCCCCGGGCCGAGCTCGGCGGCGACGGCGAGCGCCACGGCGACGTTGGCTCCCGAGCTCATACCGACCAGAAGCCCTTCACGCCGCGCCAGGTCCCGCTTCACCTCGTAGGCTCGCTCGTCGGTGACGGTACGGATTTCGTCGACTGACTCAGCATCGTAGTTTTTGGGCACGAAGCCCGCCGCGATACCCTGAATCTTCGAAGGGCCGCGTTCGCCTCGCGACAGCGTGGCACACGACTCCGGTTCCACGGCTATCACGCGGCAAGCGGGACAAAGCTCGCGCAACCGGCGTCCCGCGCCGCTGACGGTGCCGCCGGTGCCGACGGCGGCCACGAACGCGTCGACGGGGTCCCGGTCGAGGGCGAAGAGAATCTCCTCGGAGGTGACTCGGTAGTGGACGTCCGGGTTCGCGGGATTGTCGAACTGCTGGGGGATCCACGCTTGTGGCGTCTCGCGTGCGATGGCGCGAGCTTTTTCGATGGCGCCCTCCATTTGCTGATCCTCGGGAGTCAGCACGACCTCCGCTCCGAAAGATTCCAGCAACTGGCGCCGCTCCAGGCTCATGCTTTCCGGCATCGTGAGCACGCAGCGGTAGCCGCGGCGGGCGCACACGAGCGCAAGGCCGATACCGGTATTGCCGCTCGTCGGTTCGACCACGACCGAGCCCGGCTCGAGCTTGCCGTCGCGCTCGGCGCTGTCGATCATCGCGAGGCAGATGCGATCTTTGACGGAGCCACCGGGGTTCATCGACTCGAGCTTGCCGAACACGGTGCCGCGCGGCGCATGCCGGCCGAGGTGGCGGATCTCCACGAGCCCCGTGTCTCCGATGAGATCGAGCACGCTTTCGTAGACGAGCGGGTGGTTCGGCAGCGGCGGCAACGCGGCGTCAGATGACATAGACGTACCGTTCGGCGCCGGGGCGCGGCAGCCCGAAGCGCTCGGCTCGCGCGCAGATGTCGGCGATGGTCACCGCGTCGAAGCATGCCTCGACAGTCCGCGACAAATCGTGAAAAACGGCGTCGAGGACGCGCCGGGCATCCGCCGAGATCTGGCCGCGACGCGAGCCCGTTTCGCCCTCGCCGAGCGTGATGGGACCTTCGAGGGCGCGCACCACGTCGCCCAAGCGGATCTCGGCGGCCGCGCGCGCCAGCCCGTAGCCCCCGTGGGGACCACGCTTGGAGCCGACGATGCCGGTTCGCTTCAGATCCTGAAAGATCTGCTCCAGGAATCGGGGCGGGATGCCCTGCCGCTGGGCGATGTCCTTGACCTGCGTGGGGCGGCCTTCGTTGTAGAAGGCGATATCGAACAGCGCCCGCACGGCATAGCGTCCTTTGTTCGATAGTTTCACGGGGGGCATATGCATTGTCACATCGGATTTGTCAAGAACTGGCCGGGTCGCCGTCCGAGGAGCCGTGGTTGCGATGCGCCGGGCGCCGGCGTACAAAGTCCGGGCCATGAAAATCAGCTACGATCGGTGGCTTGCCGTGCTGGCTGGGCTGGGCGCCTTGCATTGCGAGAAGGACACGAAGCCCGAAGCCGAGCCGACGACCGAAGCGGCGGACCAGGCCGCCGATGATCTCGGTCAGGAAGCAGCGCAGGCCGAATCGCAGCAGGCCACCGAGAAGGGCATCGAGGAGAAAGCCGAGGCGGCTCTCGCGCCCGCCGCCAAGGCCGAAGCGCCCGTCGCCAAGAAGGCCGGCGAGGCTGAAGTCTCGGCGAAAGAGGTGCCCGCCGCCGCGAGTGCCGAAAAGGGCAAGGATGGCAAGGGCGAGAAGGCGATGGCCTGCGCTCCGGGCGCCTGTGGCGCCGGAGCCTGCGGCAAGAAGGAGTAGGGTTCGAAAAAGCTACGGCTCGGAAGCGCCGAGCGTCGCGCTCCGAGCGGGCGGGAGATCAGCCGTAGAGCGCCTCCACGCGTTCTCCGTACTTTTTCAAGACTTCGCGGCGTTTCAACTTGAGCGACGGAGTCAGAAGTCCGCTTTCCGGCGTGAAGTCCTCCGAGATCACGGCGACGCGCTTCGGTCTCTCGAAGCTCTTGAAGCGCGCCGCGTGTTTTTCGACCTCGCTCATGATGAGCTCTTGCACGCGAGAGTTGGTTTCGACGTCGCCGAGCTCGAGGCGCTCGCGCTCTGCCCACAGCTTCAAGTTGGCGAGGTCGACGACGATCAATGCCACGTTGTAGGGGTGGTTCTCACCATGCAGCATCGCGTTGGCAACGTAGGGCGATAGCTTGAGTTCTTCTTCGATCGGGGTCGGCACGACGTACTTGCCGGTCTCGAGCTTGTATTGCTCCTTGATGCGGCCGGTGATGTAGAGGTAGCCGTCGGCGTCGAGGTACCCCATGTCCCCGGTGCGAAACCCGCCGTCGGGAAGCAGCACATCGGCGGTCTCCTGCTCGCGCTTGTAATAGCCCTGCATCACGTTGGGCCCATGAACGATGATCTCGCCCTGCTTCGGGTCGGCGGTCACCTCGGTATCGATGCTCACGCGCACGCCGGGAACCGCCTTGCCCACGCTGCCGATCTTGCGGTGCCCCGGGTAGTTTACGCTGACGACGGGGCTCGCCTCCGTCAATCCGTAGCCTTCGTACACCTCGATGCCCAGCGCGTCGACGAATTCCGCGACTTCCTTGTTGAGCGCCGCGCTGCCGCTGATTGCGAACCGCAAGCGCCCACCGAAGCGCGCCACGACCTTGCTGAAGATCAGACGCTCGGCCAGAACCAGGCCGAGCCCTTCGAGCGCGCCGGGCCGCTCGCCGCGGGAGCGCTTGTTGGCGGCCCGAATTCCGGCCCGAAAAAGGGCCTGGATCACGCCGGGGCGTTCCTGCATCTGCTTGTGCACGCCGTCGTAGATGCGGTTGAAGATGCGCGGCACGGCGAGCAAAATGGTGGGCTTTACGACGGCGAGGTTCGCCACCAGGTTCGGGACTTCGTCGTTGATGGCCACCGCGCAGCCGCGGCTCAAGAGGATGTGGAGCTCCGCTGTCTGACCGAACGAGTGCGCCCACGGCAGGAACGAAAGCGAGCGATCGGTAGGCCCGAAATCGAACAGACCTTGAACGGAATTGATGTTGGCGCAGAAGTTGCCGTGGGTGAGCACGACGCCCTTGGGCATCCCGGTCGTCCCCGACGTGTAGATGAACCCCGCAATTTGGCTCGGATCGGGGTCCTCAGGGCTCTTCGGGTTCGCGGCGCCGAGCTCGAGCACTTGAGCGTAGGAGTCAGGATCGCTGGCAGCCAGGTCGAGGCCAATGACGCGCTCGAGCCCGGGCAGGTCGGCCTTGAGCGCGCGCAGCTGCTCCACGATCGCCGGCGTGGAACCGATCACCATCTTGGCTTCGGAGTCCTCGAGGATGAACTTCCATTCCTCGAGCGGCTGGACTTCGTACATCGGGACGAACGTGGCGCCGACCCCGTAGGCCGCGTAGGCGGCGACCGCCCATTCGACGCGGTTGTTCGCGATGATCGCCAAACGGTCGCCGTTGCCGAGGCCGAGCTTGCAGAGCCCGCCGCGAAAGTCGGCGACGAGCTTGGCGAACTCGGCGTACGTGATCCAGCGCCAGACCCCGCTCGGCTGCTTGGTGCCGAACAGCTCGGAGACCGCGAAAGCGTCGCAGCTACGCGTGCAGAGGTCGACCAGATTGCGAAAGGGCTCGCTCATGTATCGCCCAAGATAGAAAGACGCTCGGGTCGGGTCAATTGAGCTCTGAGATCCCTTCGTCTTTCCGGCTACGGCCGCCAGCCTTCCGGCGGCGAATCCGGTGGCGAACCCGGAGATCGGCGCGAACGCCTCGCCTGGCACCCGCACTGGATCTGGTCTACGACAAGGTCCGCCCGATGCCGTCTTTCACCGTCGTCACGTTCGGCTGCCAGATGAACCAGCATGATTCTGGGAAGATCGTTCAGGTCATGCGCCGCGCCGGCTATCGTCACGTCGATGCCGTCGAAGCAGCCGACGTCGTCCTCTTCAATACGTGCAGCGTGCGGGAAAGGGCGGAACAGAAGCTCCTGAGCGAGGTTGGGCGCGTACGACGACTCAAACAAGCCAATCCGGCTCTCGTCATCGGCGTCGCGGGCTGCATGGCTCAGCAAGAGGGCGAACGCCTCGCCAAGCGCCTGCCCGACGTCGACCTCGTGCTCGGGCCGGACAACATCCCGGAGCTGCCGGGGCTCTTGGCGGAAGCCGCGCTCGGGGGTCCGCAGCGCGTGCGCACCGTGTTCGACCTCGCGGAGCCCCGGTTCCTCGCCTCCGAGCCCGGGACGTCGCGCGGAGTCACCGCGTACGTGACGGTGATGAAGGGTTGCAACGAGCGTTGTTCCTTCTGCATCGTGCCGTACACGCGTGGGCCCGAACGCTACCGTCCGGCGCACGAAATCATCGAGGAGATTGCGACGCTCGTGGACGACGGCGTGCGAGAAGTGACGTTGCTGGGTCAGACGGTGAACAGCTACCGGGACCCGTTCGGGTCGCTGCCCGCGGCGCCGTCGCTCGACGAGCTCAGCTGGAGTTCGACCAGCCGCGCGCGTTCGCGCGGCGACGAAAGCGAGTTCGCGGCTCTGCTCCGTGCCATCGCCGAGCGCGTTCCGAAGCTCGCGCGCTTGCGCTACACGAGCCCTCACCCGCGCCATCTGACCCAGCGGCTGATCCGCGCCCACCGCGATCTCGCCGTCTTGCCCCGGCACGTCCACCTTCCGGTGCAGTCCGGCAGCGACCGAGTGCTCAAGCGCATGCTGCGTCGCTACAGCGTCGCCGAGTACCTGGAGCGGGTGGATGCGCTCAAGCGCTACGTGCCGGGGATCACGCTGTCCACGGACGTGATCGTGGGCTTCCCCGGTGAAACGGCGGAGGAGTTCGCGTGCACGCTGGAGGTCGTGAGAG
>DASWGX010000409.1:0-3099 GCA_036393455.1 Polyangiaceae bacterium | reverse complement strand
AGGTGATCCATCAAGTAGTAGTCCCGTTCGGCGAAACCGAGCTCGGCGAGGTCGAGCAGCACGTTCGTCTTGTGCAACAGGCGCATGACGATGCGCTCGTGATCGCGACTGGTCGGGATCGTCGAAACGCGGACGTCGATGGCGCGCCCCGCGATGCGCAGCGAGATGCGCCCGTCCTGGGGCAGACGCTTTTCGGCGATGTTCAAGCCTGCCATGATCTTGACGCGCGCAATGACCGAGCTCATGAACTGCCGGCTCGCCCGGCGAGCCACGTAGAGCTGGCCGTCGATTCGGTAGCGGACCAGGACTTCTTTCTCTTCCGGCTCGATGTGGATGTCGCTTGCCCGTTCCTTGACCGCCTGGGAAAAGAGCGCGTTCACCCAGCGGATGATCGGAGCGTCGTCGTCGGAATCGAGCAGGTCGACTTGCTCGTCTTCGTCGAGCGCGTCCTCGCTCTCGAGCTCGCTGATCGTCTCCTGACGTTCGTAGACGCGGTTGATGGCGTCCACGACGACCTCGGGCGTCGCGACCGTGGCGAAGACCGGTTTTTGGAAGGCGGCGCGCACGTCGTCGAGCGCGTCGGTGTCCAGCGGATCGGCGCAGTACACATCGACCCGGTGCTCGTCCTCTCCCGCGATGAGAATGCGGTGGCTGCGGGCGTAACCGATTGGCAGTCGCGTCGCGATCTGTATCGGAACGCTCTCTGCGTCTATCCTCTCCACGAAGGTGAGACCGCACTCGCGGGCGAGCGCCTGCGCCACGTCGAGCGGGCTCGCGAGCTCAGTCTGCACCACGAGGTCGAACAGCGCGGCGCCTTTTTCACGCTGCTGCTCGTAGAGGGGCTCGAGCGCTTCGGCGCTGGCGACGCCGTGGCGAACGAGAATATTGCCGAGCGGTCGCTGCTCTTGCACGGTAGCTCACTCCACGCGCTCTACGTTCACGCTGCGCGCTATCGGGTCGACACGAACCGGCGGCTCGACTTCGCTGCGTGGCCGCCGGCGCTGGCGATTGGTCGGTTGCTGGCGAGGCCTGGGTGCCGGCGCCGGCTGCGTCGCCGCGGGGGCCGACTTGATGCTCTCGGGAAGCTCGATGGCTTCGCCCGCCTCGTGGACGAATGCCTCGCCGCGCTGGCTCTCTTCTTCCAGGCGCACCTGCTCCTCGATCTCGAAGTTTGCCTGGCGGATGTCCTCGAGCAGCCCGTTGGTCCGCGTGTAGTCCTTCGGCGGCGTCCAATCTTCCGTCTGGAACACGAAGTAACGATCCAGAAATTCCTGCCGCTCCTGCATCTTGCGCTCGAAAATTCGGCGCAGATCGGCCTGCTCGCGGATCACGTACGGCGTCAAGATGAGGAGCAGGTTCGCCTTGCGCTTTTCGACCGTCGAGCGCCGAAACAAGAAACCGAGCACCGGCAGATCGCCGAGGATCGGCACTTTCTCGCGGCTCGTCACGTACTCATCCCGGGTGAGACCGCCGATGACGACCGTTTGCTGGTCCTCGACTACCACCGTGGTGTTCGCGGTACGGCGCGTGATCGAGACGGCCCCGAGCGTTCCGCTCGCCGCGCCCGGCGCGCTGCTTTCTTGTTCTATCTCGAGCCTTACCTGATCGGATTCGTTGATATGCGGCGTCACGCGGATGCGATTTCCGACATCCTGCCGCGGCGCGCTGAAGCCGAGGCCGCCGAGCGCTCCCAGCGCGGCCAGGTTCGCACCGCCGCCCTGCTGCGCTCCCGCCGCCGCGCCGAGCGCGGCCAGATTGCCGAGGCCGCCGCCCACGTTGGTTTGAAGCGGAATGTTCTCGCCGATGTTGATCTCGGCTTGCACGTTGTCCGTGGCGATGATGTGCGGGGTCGCGAGCACGTTCGATTTGCCGCTCGAAGCCAGGGCGTTCAACACCACGCCGAAAGCAGGGATGCTGACCCCGGTGCCGAACAGATTCTGCGTGCCCGGAAGGTCGGGGCCCCGGACACCGGCGGCGAAGCCCTGCAGCGAGTTTTGATCGATCGGGAAAGCGACCGACCGCCCCGCCTCGAAGCCGCCCAGGATGAGAGAGTCGCCCGGACCGCCGAGGTCGGCGTTGGTGCCGCCGTGCGACGAAACTCCGAGGCTTACCGAGTCCGAGACCGAGACGTCCATGATGACGGCCTCGATGAAAACCTGCCGGCGCGGTTGATCCAGCTCGGCGATGACGAGCCGGAGCTGGGCGTAGTCGTGCCCCGACGAGGTGATCACGAGCGAGTTCGTGCTCTTGTCCGCGGTGACCTGGATCTCGCCTTCGAACAGACCTCCCGCCGTGCCGCCCCCGGGCTGCGCAGCGCCCTGGCCGCGCGCGGCGGCGCCCTGGCGCGCGCCCGACAACATCTGATTCAACGTTTGCGCGAGCTCCTCCGCGACGGCGTGCTGGAGCGGCAGCACGTGAATTCGGCCGGTCTCGCTGGGTTTTGCGTCCAGCTTCTTCAAGAGCTCGATCAGCTTCAGATAGGAGTCTTCGGTGCCGACGACGATCAGCGAGTTCGTCTGGTCGTCGGCGATCACCTTGCTGAGCCCGCTCGAGCTGCCGGGGGTTCCGAGCTCGAAGAGCTCGTTCAGGCGTTTCGCCATGTCGGCGGCGGCGCCGTAATACACGGGCTCGATCCACATGCGCTGGCCGGAGCCGCCGATGTCCACCTCTTCCAGAATCCGGATCATGCGGCGCACTTGCGCGCCCGTGTCGGTGATGATGAGCAGCTGACCGGGACCGTAGATCGTGACGTCGCCTTCCTTGCTCTTGAACTTCGCGAGCAGCTGGGAGGCTTCCTCGGCGGTGACGTACTCGAGCCGATACAGGCGCGTGACGTAGCGCTCCTCCTCGGGAACGGGTGCGCCCCTCGAATAGACCGGAGTCGCGGCATTCGAGATGCCCGCGCTGTCGATGATCTTCAGGAAGCGGCCCTGCGGCACCACGGTCATGCCGTTGACCTCGAGGATGGACAAGAACGCCTGATAGGCTTCGGCCAGCGTTACCGGTTGCGGCGAGACCACCGTCGCCTTGATCTGCCGTACCTTGGCCCCGTAAATGAAGCGGCGCCCCGTCAGCCCGCTGATGTGATTGACGAGCTCG
>DASWGX010000408.1:0-4024 GCA_036393455.1 Polyangiaceae bacterium | reverse complement strand
CACCCCTCCTATGGCACCCCTCCTATGGCATCCCATCGGGCCGCCCTTCCCGCCGCAATCGTCGAATATTCGTAAGCTTCGGATTTCGATTGAGAAGTCGGCGACTGGCCGGGAGTCCGACTGCTTCGAGGGCAGCGACCTCGGCGGCGCCATGCTAGGTAGCCCGAAAGGACATACTCAGCCATGTAGTCCTTCCTCCCCCCAGCCCGCCGCAGCCGGCGGGCTGGGCATTTTGTGGGCGCCGACGCTGGTCCCGTGCGCTAGAGGGTCCGCCGAAGGCATGACGGCAGAGTTTCGCTTCGACATTCAGCCACAGCCCGACGAAACGACTTGCGGCCCCACGTGCCTGCACGCCGTCTACCGCTACTTCGGCGACGAGGTTCCGTTGCGCAAGGTGATCCGGGAGACGCAAAAGCTCGAGGGCGGCGGCACGCTCGCCGTCCTGCTCGGCCTGCACGCGCTCGCCAGAAACTACGACGCTACCATCTACACCTACAACCTACAGGTCTTCGACCCGACGTGGTTTTACGCCGACTCCCACGTGGACATCGAGAAGAAGCTCGAGCTGCGCGACAAGGCCCGCGGAATCGGCAGGCTCCGAGTGGCCACCAAGGCGTACCGCAGCTTCCTTTCGGCGGGCGGCGACGTGCGCTTCGAAGAGCTCACCGGGCGCTTGATTCGACGCTACCTGAACCGCAAGCTGCCGATTCTGACCGGCCTGAGCGCGACGTACCTGTATCGCTCTGCGCGCGTTGGTCTCGACGGCCACTACGACGACGTGGCCGGGTCCCCCGAAGGGCATTTCGTAGTCTTGTGCGGCTACGACCAGGACGAACGCGTCGTACAGGTAGCTGACCCGTGGTCCGAGAACCCCGCGCGCCGCCCGCACCTTTACTGGGTCAGCATGGATCGCCTGATCAACGCCATTTTGCTGGGGATTCTGACCTACGACGCCAACCTCCTGCTCGTTGTCCCGCGCCCGCCTGCACATGCAAGTCCTGATCGTCGTCAATAACCCGAAGGACTGGCCTTTCGCGATCCCCGGAGCACGCGTCATTTCCGCGCGGGCCTACCTGACGAGCGACGAGTTTACCGAGCTCCGGAGCGCCAAGGTCTTCAACCTGTGCCGAAGCTACCGCTATCAGGCGATGGGCTATTACGTGTCGCTCCTTGCCGGTGCACGCGGCCACAAGCCGGTGCCGGCTCTCTCGACGATCCAGGAGCTCAAGGCGTCCGAAGTCGTGCGGATTCGCTCCGACGAGCTCGACGCGCTCGTGCAGCACAGCCTCGCCAAGATCCAATCGGACGAATTTACGCTGAGTATTTACTTCGGCAAGAACCTGGCGCAGCGCTACGATCGCTTGAGCGCGCACTTGTTCCGGCTGTTCTACGCCCCGTTCCTCCGGGCGTCGTTCGCGCGCGATCGCGACGGCCACTGGAACCTCCAGCGTATTTCGGCGGTCTCCGCCGACGACATTCCCGAGAACCACCGTCCGTTCGTGCTCGAAGTGGCGGAGGATTACCTCATGGGGCGCCGCTGGAGCGCGCCGAAGCCCCGGCAGCTTCGCTACGAGCTCGCGATTCTGTTCGACCCCAAAGAGGAAGAGGGGCCTTCGGATGAACGCGCAATCGCAAGGTTCGTGAAGGCCGCCCAGGGCGCCGGCCTCAGCGCCACCGTGATAACACGCGGCGACTACGCGCGGCTGGCCGAGTACGACGGCCTATTCATCCGCGAAACCACGAACGTGAACCACCACACGTTTCGCTTCGCGCGCCGCGCACACGCCGAGGGCCTGATCGTGATCGACGACCCGGATTCGATCTTGCTCTGTACGAACAAGGTGTACCTGAAGGAGCTGCTCTCCCGTCACCGCGTTCCGATCCCCACCACGATGGTGATGCACCGGCACAACGTGGACCAGGTTGCGGCGGCGCTCGGCTTTCCGTGCATCTTGAAACAACCCGACAGCGCGTTTTCGCAGGGCGTCGTCAAAGCGACCGATTCTCAATCGTTCCACGATCTCGCCGAGCGCCTCCTGGCCAAGTCGGAGCTCGTGATAGCGCAAGAGTACCTGCCCACCGACTACGATTGGCGCATCGGCGTCATCGACGGCAAGCCGCTCTGGGCGGCCAAGTATTTCATGGCGCCCAACCATTGGCAGATCATCAAGCAGGGCGCGCACGCCCGTCGCTACGGCAAGGTCGAGGCCGTAGGCGTGGAGCAGGTGCCGTCCTACGTCGTCAACACGGCCGTGCGCGCCTCCAACCTGATCGGCAACGGGCTCTACGGCGTGGACGTCAAGGCGGTGGGCCGGCGCGCCGTCGTGGTCGAAATCAACGACAACCCTTCTATCGACGCGGGGTACGAAGACCGGGTGCTCAAGGAGGAGCTCTATCGGTGCATCATGGGTGTTTTCGCGGAGCGCCTGCGCGCCCGACACCGTACCGAGACGTCGCCGTGACGGACGGCACGCTCCACCTGTTCGACGCCGTCGGCGTCGAAGTCGAATACATGATCGTGGATGTGACGACGCTCGACGTGCTTCCCGTCTGCGATCGGCTGATGCAAGCCGCGGCCGGAGAGCCCGCCTCGGAGATCGAACGCGGCCCGATCGCGTGGTCGAACGAGCTCGTCTTGCACGTGCTCGAGCTCAAGACGAACGGTCCCGCGCGCGAGCTAGCGCCGCTCCCGAGCTCGTTCGCGGAGGCCGTGTCGGAAGCCAACGGCTTCGCCCGCAACGTCGGGGGACGGCTGATGCCGACGGCGATGCACCCCTTCATGGACCCGGAGCGCGAGACGCGCCTCTGGCCCCACGAATACGGCGAGGTTTACCGAACCTTCGACCGCATTTTCGGTTGTCGCGGCCACGGCTGGTCGAACCTGCAGAGCATGCACATCAACCTGCCTTTCGCGGGCGACGACGAATTCGGAAGGCTGCACGCGGCCGTGCGCGTCGTGCTCCCGCTGCTGCCGGCGCTCGCCGCGAGCTCTCCCTTCGTCGCTGGCAAAAAGAGCGGCTACGCCGATTCGCGCCTCGTTTATTACGCGGACAACTGTAGGCGACTCCCGATGGTGACGGGAAACGTGATTCCGGAGCCCTGTTTCACCAAGGCGGACTACGAAGCGCGCATTCTGTCGCCGATTGCGGCCGCGATCGCTCCCTTCGACGCCGACGGCGTGCTCGATCCGATCTGGGTGAACGCGCGCGGGGCCATCGCTCGTTTCGATCGCGGTAGCATCGAGATCCGCGTCCTCGACACCCAGGAGTGTCCGCTCGCGGACCTGGCGCTCGTCGCGGTCGTCGTGGCTCTGGTGCGAGGGCTCGTCGAGGAGCGCTGGAGCGCCGGCTCGGCGCAACGAGCCTTTGGCGAATCACGGCTGCGGCAGCAATTCGAGCAGGCCGTCAAGCGCGGCGGCGACGCGCCCGTGACCGACGCCGGCTACCTCGACCTGTTCGGCTTGCGCCCGCTCTCGGGACAGCACGCGCGTGCGACTTGGTCGGAGTTGATCCGCCGCCTGGACGGCGCGCGGCTCTTGCCGAGCGGCTTCGACGGCGTGTTCGAGACATGGGCGCGCGCCGGCAACTTGTCGCGGCGCATTCTCGCGGCACTGCCAGCGGAGCCGGCGCGAGCGGACGTCCTGAACGTGTACCGCGGACTCTCGGAATGTCTGGAAAACGGCGTCCTGTTCGAGCGCGAAGCGCCGTGATCGTCGTCACCTGCGAGCACGCGTGCCCGGCGATCCCGCGCCGGTACGAAAGCCTCTTTCGAGGGCGCAGCGCCCTGCTCACGTCGCACCGCGGCTACGATATCGGCGCGCTGCCGCTGGCGCGCCGGATCGCCAAGCGTTTCGACGCGCGGCTGCTTTCGGGTCGGGTTTCGCGCTTGTTAGTCGATCTGAACCGTTCACCGAGCCACCCGGGGCTCCACGATGCGACCGTGCGTGCGCTGCCGGACGACGAACGCGCGACAATCGTGAGCCGCTACTATGTGCCGCTGCGCGAGGCGACGAGCCGGCTCGTCG